>JAAYEW010000158.1 GCA_012728555.1 Erysipelothrix sp. | reverse complement strand
TCAATTAGAGTATAAACATTTAACAAAAAACGTTATCAAAGTTAGCGAAGAAGAAAAGGAAACAAACCTTCGATCACATTCTGCGAAGCTGAGAATATTAGAGAAAAAGGAGTAAGTCATGGCACCACAAATCAAAATAGTCAAGAAAAGAAAATTCAATTACAATCGCCCAATCGTCCTTTTGTTTGTTCTTACATTTTTCCTTTTTTTATACACATCGCTTTTTATAAAAAATAATACAGTTACATTGAATGTTCAGATACAAAAAGTCGAACGAGAAATAGCTCAAACACGCATTGTTAATGAAGCAATCACTCTTGAGATTCGAGAACTTGCGTCGTATGAAAATGTCATGAAAATAGCAAAGGAGTCAGGACTGCAAAATCAACAAGTTAATATCGTCACACTAGCAGAGGGACAATAATGAAACAGTCAGTAAAACTTACCTCTTTTTTAGTCATCATTTTTTTGACATTAGTTGTGTTAATAACTAATGTTTTTTCAGTTTCAGTACCTGGGTACCATTTGTACTCTCAAAAGAATATTAAAGAAGCAGCGAATTCCTTTGATTTACAAACAAGTACCTTAAGAGCACGGCGAGGAAACATCCTAGACTCAAATGGTAACATCATCGCCTCAGATTCACAAACTTATGATTTAGTAGCGATATTATCAAAGAATCGTGTTGGGATTAATAATGTTCCTGCGTATGTTGTCGATAAAGATTTGACTGCTCAACAAATCGCTCCAATTATAAATATGGATGTTGATCGATTTCGAAATATATTAGAACAAGACAAGTATCAAGTTGAATTTGGTTTGTTAGGCAGAAATTTATCATTATCACAAAAAGAAGCAATAGATAAACTTAAATTACCAGGAATCGAATTTATTAAGACATACAAACGTCAATATCCTTTAGGCAACTTTGCAAGTAATTTAGTAGGTTATAGTACGTATAATCAAGAGAAACAATTAACCTATGGCCTTATGGGTGTTGAGAAAAACTACAACAAAGAATTGATTGGAACAAATGGTCAACGGATCTATCAAAAAGATTACCATGGGTACATCATAGACGACACTACCATACAAGAATCGCCTGCTATTAATGGAGCAGATATTCATTTAACCCTTGACCAAAGCATACAAGAGGCTCTAGAAATTTCATTTGCTGAAGCAAGGGATCAATATCCTGAAACTAACAATTATTTTGGTGCAGTCATGGAAGTGAAGACAGGGAAGGTAGTTGCTTGGTCACAAAGTCCAAGTTTTGATCCGAATCAACCTGCTCAAGAAATCATGTATCTGAATTACTGGGTTGAAGGAAGTTTTGAACCAGGTTCAACCTTCAAGTCTTTTACTTATGCTGCTGCGATTGATTCAGGTAATTACTCCGATGAAGAATTGTTTGATACTAAACCATTCTATATCGGATATGAAGATGGAAAAATATATCGAGCAGAAAAACCAACAAGACATGGAGTTGTATCGAATGCTAATGGTTGGAACAAAGGAATGTTTACTTATGCGGATGGATTTAAAGAGTCATCTAACGTAGGAACAGCAGAATTGGTAACTAAAATGGGAACCGATGTTTGGCAATCTTATATAGATGCTTTCGGATTCTCTAAAGTAATTACGACAGATCGTTTAACTTCTAGTAAAGGTCAATACAGACTGAATCGTCCTATAGAGGTTATTAATACCTCTTTTGGACAAGGAGTTACTGTGAATGTATTACAGATGCTACAAGCTTATTCAGCTATCTTAACGGATGGTACAATGGTTAAACCATACTTCATTGACAAAATTGTTCAAGACGATGGACAAATAACTTATGAAGGGAAAACTGAGATTGTAGGAAAACCCATTGAAGCAACGACAGCACAAAAAGTTCAAGATTTAATGCGATATTGTATTACCGAAAAAGGATCAACCTGTTATCGCTTAGCAATTGATTCCAGTGAAGTCATGGCGAAAACAGGGACTGCACAAATTGTTGTTGATGGAAAATATAGTACAGATATTGCGCTTACAAATTTCGCAATTGGTTTGCCATACGACAATCCTGAAGTGTTTTTGTATTGGGGATTCCAAGGCCCAATGAGTTCAATAGTAAATAATAAAAGAGATGCGATTCGTTCGCTTCTTCAAGTAATAGCGATGAAATATGATGCTAATAATGACAACAATGAAGAAATAACTAATGATGCAGAGATTACTAAAATACCGCATTTTGTTAATCATAGTCTTGACTATGTCAACACAGCTTTAAGTACTTCTAAAATTTCCCCAATCTTTTTGGGAAAAGGAGATCAAGTAGTTAAACAGTTACCAAAAGCAGAAGAAACCATCATAAACAATCAAAAAGTGTTTCTATTAACAAACTCCGATGAAATCTTAATGCCTGATATGAGTGGTTTTTCATTAAAAGATGTGAACAATTTTTGGATATTAACTGGGATTGAAATAACAACCCAAGGAAGTGGACAAGTTGTTGAGCAAAGTATCCCCGTTGGTGAAAAACTATCGAAAACTACTAAGATTCATGTTAAACTTAAGTAGTTTAAGCAAAAGGAGAGAATTATGGACATCGTAATACTGGCACTTAGTTTCTTAATTAGTTTGACACTTACATTAATATTATATAGTCGCTTAATCCCACAATTCAAGAAATTAAAAATGCATCAATCAATTTCTGAATATGCACTAAAGGAATTTAAAGAGAAAGAAATTACTCCAACTCTAGGTGGAACCGTGTTTGTTACTGTAACTACTGGAGTATCATTGGTATTAACAAAGTTTGATGTTTTCAATTTTAATTATGTATTAGTACTATTAACCTTCATTGGTTATTCACTAATAGGCTTTTTAGACGATTACAAAATCATTCGTGATGGTAAAAATGATGGGTTATCACCAAAAATAAAACTCATGTTACAACTGGTTCTAGCAATTATTTTTACGTGGGTTTATCTCAACAATGCTCCAGGAACACTGAAAGTCCCATTTATTGACGATCCACTAAATTTAGGTATTTTTTATTCACTCCTTGTTATTTTTATGTTTGTGGGAAGTTCGAATGCTGTTAACTTAACCGATGGAATGGATGGTTTATCCAGTGGAACCAGTATTATTGCGCTTATACCGTTTACAATTTTTGCTTTGCAACAAAGGCAACTCTCACTTGCTATCTTTTTCTTTAGTTTGCTAGGATCGTTGTTAGGGTATCTATATTTTAATCGCAAGCCTGCGAAAATATACATGGGTGATTGTGGTTCCTTAGCATTAGGTGGGATGTTTGCTGCTAGTGCTTTGGTATTAAAAAAGGAACTTCTTTTAATTGTTATTGGTGGTGTTTTTGTTATTGAGACACTGTCAGTATTTATCCAAATAACATCTGTAAAATTGTTTAAAAAACGGATTTTCCCTTATACTCCTATTCACTATAGCTTTACTATCAAGGGGATTAGAGAAGAAGCGACGGTAAAACTATTTTATGCAGTTGGAATTGTTTTTGCTATTTTAGGAGTGATTTTTGGCTAATGAAAAACGTACTCGTACTGGGATATGGAATCTCAGGAAAAGCTATGGTTACCTTACTTCGTAGCAAGCAAATTTGTGTTAAAATAAGTGACCAACATCGCATAGATGATAGGGACTATTTACCAATGGATGAGCAATTATTGAATTATGACTTTGATTTAATTGTGAAAAGTCCAGGGATTGATCCTCGTAACGAATTGATCAATCAGTTGTCTTTACAATGCGAAATGGTATCCGATATAGAATGTACCTTACGCTTGATGGATAATGCTCAAGTTCTTGCGATTACCGGAACCAATGGAAAAACAACAACAACATCGCTTTTAACACATCTTTTATCCGGTTTGGATATACCTGTCTTTAGTGCTGGAAACATTGGGGTTCCAATTGCTGAGATTGCAATTAAACATCAAGAACTGCTTAATTTATCATTGGAATTATCTTCATTTCAATTGGAGTATAATCGGACGATTAAACCTAAAGTCGCTACTATTCTTAACCTAGCACCAGATCACTTAAATCGCTACAATAGTTTAGATGAGTATTATGATGCAAAATTTAACTTAATTAACGCAATGGATTCTACGGATATCTTTCTTAGAAATATTGATGATGCTGCCATTGTCAAGAAAAGTCAATCGATTACCAATTGCCGAATTATTGATTTCTCACTAAAAAAAGAAGCAGAGGTCTGTTTAGTGGATAATTGGGTTTGTTATCAAAATGAAAAACTCTTTGATAAAACAACGTTAACAATTCCAGGGATACATAATCTTCAAAATGCTACAGTCGCAGTAATGATGGCATACTTAATAGGTGTTCCTATAGAACACATCCAAAAACAATTAACGACATTCTCAGCTGTAGAACATCGTCTTGAATTCATTAGAGAATTCAAAGGAATTCAGTTCTACAACGATTCCAAGGCAACAAACCCTGATGCAACCAATGTCGCTCTTAAATCGTTTGAGCAACCACTAATTCTAATAGCAGGTGGTTTTGATAAGAAAACTGGGTTTAGTGAGCTAGAACAACCAATTAAAAGTATCAAAGCTCTTATAGTATATGGTCAGACAAAATTAGAGTTGGCTCAATTTAGAGACGATGCCATGATTGTGGATACTTTACAAGAAGCACTTGATAAAGCTGTGGAAATTGCAAGAGAAGGCGATGTGGTACTGTTATCTCCTGCTTGTGCAAGCTTTGATCAGTTTACTAGTTTTGAGCATCGAGGGAAAATATTTAAAGAATTAGTTAGTAACTTAGCCCAATAGGGCTTTTTTTATAGGAGACAACAAATGACTAACATACAATATATTGAAATTTGAATAAATTGAATATCCAATAAATTGAAATGAGAACAAGGTGGATATGAAATAATAGTTATAATATCGAGGTCTTACTATGCAATTTTCGTCAGTATTTAAACAATTATTGATTATTACATCAGTTAAGTTAAACACATTATCAAGTCATGTGGGGTATGATTCTTCTTACTTAAGTCGTTTCTCAACTGGGAAGCTATTACCTAAGGGAAAGAATGCTCCCATTTTATTTAGGAAACTTTCAATTTATTTCTCGAAACAGATATTGACACATAATTTAATTGATTTAGTTAGTAAAGAATTTAATATTAGTGGAGACCCAGATTCACTTGAAGAAGAACTGTATGAGTTATTTACAATAGCATACCAAAAATCAATCGGTCATTCTGATTTAGAGCATCAACTTGTTGAATCAGAGATTTTGTTTACTGTCGATCAATTGGCAGACTTCCTATTAAGCAGTGTCGATGATGAACTCGTTGTTTATGGAAATGATGAGCTTGTTTCTACGATAATGAAACAATTGATTATTTCTAAAAAGAAATACAAATTTGAATTAGTGATAAATGGTTGCGATCAACTTTTGGATGAATTACTAAGTAACCAACCAAATATCAGAATTTCTCGTATTATAACAGAAGATGATTTCCAATTTTGTTTAATCAATCAATCATTGTATTTTAGTATTACATACTTCAAACAATCAAGAACTTATATCGTCTTGAAGTCGCAGTTGACAAATGCTCAACTCAATTTTGTAAGAACCTATCTTAGTCAAGTGAAAAGCTGTTAAGAATTCTGTTAACAGCTTTTATTTTATGATATGATGGTTTATGCAGTTAGGAGGAGCTTATGAAACAGGTACAATACAATACAGATCATCCACAAATTCAGTTGGCACTAGTTTTAAAGCTATCTCAACTCAAAAATGATCATGGGTTACAAATTGATTATGATTCTTTGGAAAAAGTGTTTAAGAATTTATTATGGCGTAAAAAGCTACCGGATAGATTGTCTTCTGCAATTAATGAGATATTTTCATTAGATTTCTCAAATTTGGTGATTTATCTCAATCGAATTGAGCAACTTGAATCTTATCAAAAGAAGATTGATGATTATAAGGACTTGTATTTGAGATGAGACTAAATAAGATTGCGGTTGATTCGCTAACACTACCAGACTATTTAGAAGCTTTGAGTCCGCTATCTCAAGGCTTTTTAAGTCAGATGGTTAATAGCAAAGAAGAGTTTTTAGACATTACAAATGACCAAGAGTATATTGTTGATGAAATCAATATACTCAAGGTTGCAAAGTTTCTTTTAGAATGCCAACAAAACAATAAAAAAATCATTATTTGTGGTGATTATGACTGTGATGGAATAATCAGTACAACATTAATGGTTCGCTTGGCTCAAAAATTGAATCTAGAAGCTGGTTATTACATACCAAACAGATTAACAGAAGGCTATGGCACTAAACCTGAAACGATTCAACGTGCTTATGAAAAAGGATATTCAGTCTGTATCATGGTAGATAATGGGGTGATGAGTCAAGAAGCTTTAACAAAATGCCAAGAACTTGGCATGAAGTCACTAGTTATTGATCACCATGTTCTTCAAGATGAAGTCCATTGTGATGTTTTGTATCATCCAAGCGATAGTTCGCTAGAGTATCAAACAGTATGCAGTAGCGGCCAAGTATTAGCCTTAAGTGAACTAATGAACCTAAGTGATGTTTACATGGAGGTACTCGGCGGTATTGCGACCATAGGAGACATGATGGATTTACATGGTTATAATCGCTTTGTTGTCAAACGTGCAATTCGACATTTAAATTCCTATACATTTGAACCGATTACTAAACTACTAAAATCAAAAGTTGATCTGTGGGACGAAAGTGTTATTGCTTATCAAATTGTCCCAGTTTTTAATGCAATTGGCAGGCTTTCAGACAAAGGAAATGTCAATCAGGTAGTTAGATATCTGTTGTCATCGGACTCTTCTAGTATTAATCATTTTAGTAACCAGCTACTTGAGATTAATCAAATGAGAAAAAATATGACATCCAATCAGACTTTACAAGCAATTGCTCAATTAAACGATGATTTCTTTCATATCATTGTTAATGACAATTTTCATGAAGGTATTGTTGGAATTGTTGCGGGACAACTTGTTAGCAAAACAAATAAACCGGTGATGATACTAACAAGCAAAAACGATATTCTTAAGGGATCAGTTCGTTCAAATGGGATGGATGTTTTTACGTTTTTAAAACAGTTTGAAGAAGATTATTTCATTAGTTTTGGTGGACATGCTCAAGCCTGTGCTTTAAGTCTACTGAAAGCCGATTTTCAACATTTCTATGAGAATGTTCAAAAGAAGATGCAATTAATTGATTTCAGCGAACCGGTTAAAGATGTTTTGGTTTTTGAAAGTGATGCATATACTATTGTAAATTATGATGAATTAATTATGTTTCAACCTTTTGGACAAGGGTTTAAACTTCCGGAAGTCTATATAGAGTCTGTGATTATTGCTGTTAGTCCATTAGGACAAAGTGGATATAAACTTACGATTTTAAGTGTTGGTGAGATTAAAGAGGTGTTGTATTTTAAAAAAGATGTCATATTTGATAATACAACTTTAAAATGTGGGTTTGTAGGAAGTTTGTCAAAGAACTATCGAAATGAACTACAATTGATAGCAAGTACAATTGTTATCTTATAAAGAAATCGTTGAAGAGTCAGTAGATGTGATATAATTGAACATTATTGGAGGAAAACTATGAATTTAAAAAACTACATTGCTACTATCAAAAATTATCCTATTGCAGGAGTGAATTTTAGAGACATTACACCACTGATGCAAAATGGTGATGCATTTAAAGAAGCGTGTGATCAAATTAAGAATTTTGCTACAGAAGCTAAAGCTGATATTATTGTTGGCCCGGAATCCAGAGGTTTTATTTTTGGGTGTCCAGTAGCATATGAGATGGGAATTGGTTTTGTTCCAGTAAGAAAACCAGGGAAACTACCTCGAGAAACGGTTAGCTTTACATACGATTTAGAGTATGGTTCAAATGAGTTGCATATCCATGCAGACGCTATTCAACCAAATCAAAAAGTGCTAATTGTTGATGATTTATTAGCAACGGGAGGAACTGTTGAGGCTACGGTTAAGTTGATTGAAGAATTAGGTGGAATCGTTGTTGGTTGTGCTTTTTTAATCGAATTGAGCGACTTGAATGGTCGTGACAAACTGGTAGACTATAAGGTCTTCTCCTGTATGACATCCACAGAGGATGAACAGTAGACCATTAACTTAAATTAAAGAAAGGAGAAACAAATGGCAAAGAAAGAACGAGTTACTCGTGATGATTTTCTGATTCAAGTACAAACGTATATCACTAATGCTGTAGATTATAAAAATATAGTTCGTGCACTTGATTACGCAACAGAAAAACACGAAGGTCAATTTCGTAAAAGTGGTGAGCCTTACATTATTCACTTGATTAATGTGGGGTATATTTTAGCTACGCTCCATGTTTCTCCAGTTACTTTACAAGCAGGACTTTTGCACGATATTATTGAAGACTGTGGTATCTCTAAAGATACCGTAGCATCTGAGTTTTCACCTGATATCGCAAATCTTGTTGAGTCTGTTACAAAGATTGGTAATATAAAATTTAAGGATGAAAAAGAATACTTAGCAGAAAATCATCGAAAAATATTAATTGCGATGGCGAAAGACATTCGCGTTATTTATATTAAGTTGGTAGATCGACTTCACAATATGAGGACTCTTGAATACCAGCCTGAGTACAAACAAATAACTATTTCGAACGAAACACTAAGTGTTTACGCGCCAATTGCTCATCGATTAGGGATCAGTGAAATTAAGAATGAACTTGAAGATTTATCGTTTCAATATTTAAATAAACAAGAATATTACGATATCGCTAAAAAGGTAGAATTAAGAAAAAACCAACGAGATATACAGGTTCAAAACATGATAGAAGATATGTCAGGGTTATTGATTCAACATAACATTCCACATCGCATTTTTGGTCGTAGTAAACATTTGTACTCTATATACAAGAAAATGGTGACAAAAAACAAACGTTTTGATGAAATTTTAGACCTGCTTGCTATTCGAATCATTACTGAAGACGAAGTAAGTTGTTATGAGATTTTAGGATATATTCATGCGAAATATCGACCTATACCAGGCCGACTTAAAGACTACATCGCGATGCCTAAAATGAACATGTATCAGTCTCTTCACACAACGATCGTAGGCGATGATGGCTATATTTTTGAAGTGCAGATTCGAACCGAAGAAATGGATCAAATTGCTGAACGTGGGGTTGCTGCACACTGGCGCTACAAAGAAGGCGACAATATGTCTGCCAAAGAAAATCAGCGTGAAATTGAAGAAAAATTGTCATGGTTTAGAGACTTAGATTTACTGTCTGATGATTATGATGATGCATCTGGATACATGGAAAGCTTACAACGCGATGTTTTTGAAGCAAATGTCTACGTTATGACACCTAATGGTAGAGTGATAGATTTACCAAATGGTTCAACCCCCATCGATTTTGCATACAGAATTCATTCAGAAGTAGGAGAAGCTACAGTAGGATCGATTGTTAATGGAACTTTAGTTCCTTTAAACACTGAGCTAAAGACAGGGGATGTTGTTCAAATTAAAACAACAAAAAATAACCCTGGAC
>JAAYEW010000157.1 GCA_012728555.1 Erysipelothrix sp. | reverse complement strand
GCCCAATATAATGCAGACCAACCAGAAATATCATTTTCATTTAATTTAACACCATTTTTATGTAATAATTGTAACATTGATAATTCATTTGCTTTTGCACATAATAAAAATGGTGTTTCTGATAATGTATAACGGATCGTTTTCTTCGGTATAGAACAGCAGTTTATATGCTCCAGAAGATAAAGATATTATTCATAATAATTAAAAGACTCGCATTAGTAAGAAGACTAAAATATAGTCAAACTATTTAATGTGAGTCTTTTTTATGTTATCATTACTTTTAAAATTTGAAGAAAGGAAAGGACAGAAGCGTCCCAACGAAAGTATGCTTTCTGTCCTTTATGAAACTTATAATTACTCATAAGTTACGTGTATTGCAATGATAACTATATTTACCAAAAAAAGCAAATCTTTTTCACAAGAAGGGTACCGCAAAACAATTAATGAGCTTCCTTTTCACAAACTTTCTTGTACTTGTAAGCAAAAAGGAACTCTTATCAAACATGGCTATTATGATCGTTCTATTAAAGTCTCACGGTTCCTCTTCAAGCTTTCTATTCTTAGAGTATATTGCAAAAGCTGCAAGAAAACTCACGCTATTCTTCCCAGCTGGATTGTGCCTTATTCAAGGGTTTTATATCATGATCATATTTCCATAATCTATTCTTATCTCAATAATTTATCCTTTGAGCCCATTATGCAGTCAAATCTACTTATCGATGAAGGCAACATCAGATACATCATCCGCCAATACCTTTCACACTGGCGAGAACGTATCGCCTCTTTTGACGGAGAAGTGGATTTGTCTGTTACGAAATCTTGCTTTAAACATTTCTCTAGACAGTTTATGCAGATTAAACGCACCGCAAATATTTTATTTTCTTAAACCCACATAACCTTGTTTTACTCTCCCTTTTTTCTCCGTTACACTCCTATTAGACTACATAAATCAAAAATATAGGAGGAATTTTAATCATGAATGATGAAACAAGACAACAAATTGCACTTTTCAGGTATGGAATCTTAGCTCCACTAATCAGTGGGACTTACGATGACATCGACAGTAAACAAGGCTTTTTTCGTGACGCCGCAAAAAAAACTTACACGAACCCTAGAGGAGATGACACTACCTTTTCAGCTTCTACTTTAGAGAGATGGTTCTACAACTATCAAGAACAAGGATTCGATGCATTATTACCACAGAGACGAACAGATACTGGTAAGTCCAGAAAATTAGATGAGGATATGATAGAACAGATTAACTTTCTAAAACAAGAGTATCCAAGAATACCAGCAACGCTTATTCATCAAAAACTCATTGATAACGGAACTATTACTAAAGGTGAAATTTCTTTATCCACCGTTAACCGCTACATAAATCAATTAAACCATAAAATGAAATATACCCCTAACAAAGAAATGCATCGCTACGAAAGACCGCATATCAACGAAGTTTGGTGCGGAGATAGTACTGTTGGTCCATATCTATTAATTGATGGCAAGAAAAAAAGAGTTTGGATTATTGCCTTGATAGATGACACATCTCGCATGATTACAGGAATTGACATATTCTTTAACGATAATTTTGTGAATGTTATGTCTGTTATGAAATCTGGTGTTACTAAGTTCGGAAAGCCCAAAATTTGGAATTTCGACAACGGATCTGCCTACAAAAATAAACAAATTAGCCTTCTTTCTGCTAGAATCGGTACAACACTGAGCTATAATCCGCCGTATTCTCCGATTGGGAAAGCAAAAATTGAGAGATGGTTCAAGACACTAAAACTACAATGGTTGTCACAGTTGAACATGGCTGACTTTCAAGGTTTAGATGAGCTTAGAATCTCTCTTTTTGAGTATGTGAAAATGTATAATCAACGAGTGCATTCCTCGTTAAATGGTATGTCTCCTATGGATCGTTTTTTCAAGGAGTCGGCTCTTATTAAACGAATCTCCCAGGCTGAAATAAACCAAGCCTTTTTACTTGAAATTGAACGTCGTGTATCTATTGATAATGTTGTTGTAATTGATAATGTAAATTATGAAGTTGATTATCGTTATTCAAAGCAAAGAATTTTATTAAGGTATTCACCAGATATGAAACAAATATTTATTGTTGATAAGATTACTGGTGAATTAGCGCCTATCAAACTATTGAATAAACAAGAAAACTCGAAAATTAAACGTAAAAAAATATCTTTGACGGGAGGTAACTAGTAATGGATTATACTAGTCGCTTTGGATTGGAGTTCAATCCATTTATAAAAAACACCAGTGATGTTTTGGTTGAAACAACGGAGTTTAAAGAAAGCATCTATCGCTTAAACATCTTACTTAACACAAGAGGGTTTGGCCTTATAACAGGCGATCCTGGAAAGGGGAAAACCACCATCGTTAGGCACTGGGCTAAAGAATTAAACCCTTCTCTTTATAAAGTGATTTATAGTTCTTTATCAACATTAACGGTCGTTGAATTCTATAAACATTTAGTTAGGCAATTAGGGTTTGAACCAAAGTTTCGAAAAAGTGATAACTACCGTATCATTCAAGATGAAATCACCCGCCATTATGTAGAAACACGCATTACTCCCGTGATTATTATTGATGAAGCCAACTATATCAATAATGGCATCTTAAATGATTTAAAGCTGCTTTTTAACTTTGAAATGGATTCCAAGGATCGAGCCGTTGTGTTGCTGGTTGGCCTACCACAAATAAACAACACACTACGGTTAGTGGCTCATGAGCCGTTAAAACAACGAATTACCATGAACTATCACTTGGAAGGCTTAACTAAAGAAGAAGCTAAAACTTATGTTACAAGCAAACTTAGTGGTGCCAAATGTTTTACAACAATATTTACTGAAGGCGCATTAGAAGGCATTGTTAACGCAGCAAATGGAATACCTAGAATTATAAACAAGATTTGTAACGCTTGCTTATTGATTGCCCATAACCAAAGTTTAAATGAAATAAATAACGATGTAGTTATGTTAGCTGTTAATGAAATAGAGATTGGATAGTGCTAAAAACCATAGTCATCAAAAACAGGTGATTATGGTTCTTCTTTTTATTTGATGTTCTTTAATTAAAGTTAATATGTTTTCTGCTTTTTATTTGATGTTCTTTAATTAAAACGAATAAGAAGCATTAAAGATTTTGAAGAAGCTTCTAAATGTAATATATTTTAACCTCGTTTAATCTGAAGAATAGTCCATCAAAGATTTTGACAATCAACAATATACCCAAATTATAATAATATCCACTATCTTAATGTTTCCGTCCCCTCTCGGGGTAATGATCTGTTT
>JAAYEW010000171.1 GCA_012728555.1 Erysipelothrix sp. | reverse complement strand
TAGGCACCCATTACAAACAAACGGAAAGTTCTGTAACTTGGTACAGGTTTTATGATTTGTATCGCTGTAAGTGGGTAGTCTGGAACCTTTATCTACTCTGAAGCGTTTGAGTTCTCGATAAATGGTAGAGACATGTACCCCCAGTTTCTTTGAAATCTTACTCGCTGTAACTCCGGGATAGTTTTCAATCATATACTGAATAATGACCCGATCTCTAAATGATAGATGGTTGTACATATGATTCCTTTCTTCATTCTGACCACCTATTTCTAGAATACCAACTTGTGGAGACAATACATAGTCCCTAAATCTCATTGTCAGGTTTACTGCGACAGGACTTAGCACTTACTTTGAAATGGTTGATTAAGAAAGTAAAATCCACTTTAGTTGACAAGAAATAATAACGTCAGTAAGTTCAGTATTTAAAGGACTTTTAAAGCTTGTCAAATTGCTCTCATTGAACATCTTGCTAAAAACGGAAGACAAGGCTATACTTCAAGTGTAGATTAAACGACGACTGAACACACTTAAAACAACGGATTTTAGGCATTAGTGAGACTAACTTCCGCTTGGTGTGGCTGGTGATGGGTCGTTGTTGCTAACACCTAATCTCTTACTTTAAGAGACTAGGTGTTAGGTTGACGTCGTTTGCTTCCACCGCGTGTAGGGATAGAGCACGACACAGTTGAACTCCATATTCACGCTCAAAGAGTGAGTATGGAGTTTTATTATCCAGTGACTTTCTTGAGTACGAGTTGATGTGGGTCTCTAAGAGATGTACCAGGGAAGGTGTTAAGAAATCGAACGACGTTCCCTTGGGTAAAACATAACGGATAAATTCATGATTCTTTTCCAGTTCGCCCTTTTGATCAGAACGATAAGGATCACAGAAGAAAAGGTTGATTCTTTTCTCACCATTGATGGAACTAATTTCTAAACTTTCAATATCGGAAAACTCAGTGCCATTATCCGTTAACGATAGTTCAAACAGTTTCTTGAAGTCCTTAAAGCCAAGCTTGTGCTCAAGTTTGTTGAAGGCTCCCACGACATACTTCGCTTGTTGAGCTGGAAGCAATCGAATCAACATGATGGATTGTCCAACAAAGAAGAGTGTGAGCAGACATTTAGAATCTGTTTTCTTGCCTTCCACGACGTCCCATTGCACGACATTGAGATTGGGATGATTGGATCTAAACTCTTCATAATTATGATGGGAATGGCCTTCTTTCGACTGTGGCGGTTGATAGGACTCCAATCTCTTGACACGTTTCTTATAGCGAACCTTTCGTGGTAAATCAATGTTTCGAAAGGTGAACAGACCCTCTTCGACGTACTTGTATAAAGTGGTTAAAGAGTAGGGTAACTGATCTGGATTGTTCGCATGGATATGATAGAAACTTTGACCACGATTGATGAGCGGTGTCAAAAAAGCATCAAGAGCAATGAGTTCTTCGACGGTCAAGTTGACTCCCTTTCGAGTATCGGACAAATCGTATTCATAGGCCATGTGAGCATCTTTGGCTCGATAGAAGTGTTTTAGCTTCCGACAGGTTTTGCGTTTGTTAGTGGGACAACCGTTACAGACATAAGGGAAACGTGTTTGTCGTGGACAGAGGGGCTGAGTATCCATGTACTCTGGTGAACTTCCATAGTAATTAGGTTGGCGAACAGTTCGTCGTCTTTTAATCTCTTTCGAGATGGTGGTTGGATCTTTCTTGAGTTGACGAGCAATATCTCTAGCTTTATGATTAGTAAGTAAGCTAGCTTCAATCGTAATTCGATCGGATAGAGTAAGATGAGATTGTGGTGCTGATTTCTTCATGTGGTACTCCATTTCTAACAGCAACAACGACATCTTTAGTATAGCGAACAAACTCTTATAAGACTAACTTCCGTTTCTAAGAGAAAACGGAAGTTACTAATTTAATTAACGCTTACATTGAAATCTAACACTTTAAACAAAACTGTTTGACAATAACAATCCAAACAAATATAATAAATAAGGCTTAAATTTTTGTTTCTAGTGATTTGAAGCCTTAAAATCGTAAAGCAATTTGTAAAATTCTAAATATAATATATTTAGAGAATGATTGTTAATTATGAAGAGACAACATCTAGGAAGTCAGTAAATTAGATTGTACCCGCTGCTTCATATATAGTGAACTAAAGATCCGCTTTTTAATATCTTGAAGTGGTTATATAGATATTGGAGTGTCAAGCCTAAAGTAGACACATTTTATATAGTCTGATATTTGTATTCAACAGGCGGTATATATCCCAGTGTTGAATGTAATCTTTTGTTATTAAACCACCATACATAAGCAGAAAATTTAACTTCTAGCTCATGTAATGTTTCAAATTTATTCGCATAGACAAATTCTGTCTT
>JAAYEW010000156.1 GCA_012728555.1 Erysipelothrix sp. | reverse complement strand
TCTTTGACGAATCTTTTAAAAACTTACCTCTGTCTGGAAAGTATAACATATTCCCCTTTTGCTTGTAATCCTAAGTCAAATCCTTTTCCTCCTCATTATTACTCATCGTTCTTATATCTTCATTCACTGCAGTACGTCGATACTCATATTATTGAAAATTTCCGGGGAGTTTAACAGGGAGAGGCTGCCCCATGCCAGCGCGTCTGCAGGTCAATCCTCCGCGGATGCTGACCTTGTACTGACCCGCATGGCAGAAGAATCTCCCTGTCAATCCGGAAAGTGGATAATTTCCGGGGTGAATTCTACTTAACTCACTGTCCGATATTCTAGCGTGAACCCAATTTTCAAATTCAATATCACCATTTTTTCATATAATAAGTCAATAATTAACGTGTTTTCGAAATCAAATTTCTACATTCATTTTTTATAACTAAAACGCATCATATACTGAAGGCTTTGTAGTTATCACATGATCTGAAGAATAGATTTTTTTAAAAAGGGAGTTGCTACAAAGCAACTTGGACTCTCCATAGTTTGTTTAATGATTCACTGAGTTACAGACCCGAAAACAGTGATTTGTTACCATTATCCTTTCCCTCTAAATTTTAGTCTTAGATTATCTTTACCACATTAAAAAAATTCTTCGAAGAATTTACAAAGTAAGCTATCCAATATGCCGTTTATCATCCTTTCAATAACTTTTTCTGAGTTGATGAACATCTTCCATTTAGATTTGTTTGAGACGACTTTATTCAGCCGCCGCTTAATTTGATTTGGACGAAATCTTTGTGATCGTTGTAAGCGGCTTATCACAAATTCATATGTAATTGTTCCGAATTATTTTCTCATCAATTAAGTAGTATTTTCTCTCTCCTTTCTTTTAAGAAGAAGGGCTGAAACCCCTTGTAAACACTCATCTTTTTCATAGTTCTACGGAGAGAATTTCCGTAAACAAATCGATTATGAATTTACTTGCTTAAAATTCATGTGATATGAAAAGAAGAATCTCCTCCTTTCAAGAAGTCAGTTAGGATTGTCCTCATTCTAATAGACGGCAAATATAAATAAACTTTTTCACCGTCACGGATAGCTGATCTCCATAGCCATTGAACAAGCTGAGAGAGAGCAAATTCATTTTCATTAAGTTGGACACCATTTTGTCGAAACCATTGTATTACAACGGGATTATCATACACATTCACCAGATAGGCCAAATATTTTTTATCGCGATACTTGTTCGTTGCGCATGCATTACACGGACAAAAGGATGTTGAATAGTGCCTATAGTTGAGAAACAATTTTCCCCTTGTTCCAGCTTTAATTTTTGTCCACATTGCTTCATCAGCGGGGGCATTATAGATATTATAGAGAAAGTTGTATGCATTACGTTCAGCGACATTTTTCACTGTTTTATTTTGTTTTTTCCACCAGCTGCAAGACAATGCGGTCAACTTATTCCCTATATCATTTAGCTTCCCATCATAGATATCAACCAGGTCAATAATCTTGAGAAGCTCAACCGAAAGATTTTGTTGCCCTTTCACCAACAAACCATTATTTATGTGGTAAATAGAATAATTCATATGATACATATCAAGATAACCTTTCAGATGACTGCTGCCAAACATAAAAGTTAATACATCTATTTCATTGAATGCCTGAATTAATTCAATCGGAAACAGCCATAAGAAAGTATTGTTGAAGTTGACGATGGCTTTAGACTGTATTTGCTTCTTAATAT
>JAAYEW010000155.1 GCA_012728555.1 Erysipelothrix sp. | reverse complement strand
TGATAAGACAATCCCCGTAACAAATGTTACTAAGAATGGGTGAGTATTAAAGAATTCAAGGTTGTGGTCCATTGCGGTTGAAAGGTCTTCTTTGTTTGTATGGATTTTTTCAAGTCCAGGAAGAATTCCCCATAACCATCCAGCAGCTTGCATCCGTTCATAGTTGAATGAAGCTTGTAAGAATAGTGATAACCACACCATCTTATTTAGAGTCTTTTTATCTAATGGTTGAGCTGGATTTTTGTCAACATATTGTCTTACTTGCTTAGATGCCATCAGATTCACCTCCAAATGTACTTCCACTTGATTTTAATTTAATATTAGTTTGATAATCAGCTAAAGCAATAGCCATACCGATTATAGCAACTAATAAAATTGTTGATCCACCAAGTCCTGGAATTGCTCCGATGATTGTTGCTGCAGCAAATCCTGCAAAATAATAACCCCAGAGTTCTCCAGATAGCATTATCTTCATTAAGATAGCGAACCCTACATAACGTAGCATTCCACCACCGACTTCAAGTCCGGTCTTAATCCAAGCAAACTTTTCAAAGAATGACTCGATTTGAGCACCAAACGCTGAACCAGCTGATAAAGCTAAAACAGCAACGATACCGAATGCTGTACCAAGAAGTACCATTGCTAAGAAGTTTAAGTTTCTGATACCTTTTGGATTGGCGTTAGTTGCAGCATCATCTGCAACTTTCATTAAAGGTGACATTAAAGTAAAAATTAATGTAACCATCATTTGTCCTATTAAAGCGAATGGAACAGCAAGACCTACCGCTTGTGCTGGTTCTAAGTTAGCCTTCACTGCGAATATTGTCGCAACGACCCCACCTATTACAGCGTTTGGAGGTTGTGCTCCACCAACTGGCATATTCCCTATAGTCATTAATTGGTATGTACCACCAACGACTAATCCTACCTCGACGTTGCCTAAAATTGCACCAACTAGAGGACCCATTACTATCGGTTGATATAATGATTCCAAAAAGTTAAATTGGTCAATAGCAGCAACAAAGGTAACAAGGAAGATAAAAATCATTTCCATTTAGTTTTCCCCTTCTCTATCTCTATTGAAATAGTTTTTCAATGTTATCCGCCGATTCCGTAGGAACACGACGAATTTCTAATTCGACCCCTAATTCACGAAGTTCTTTAAACGCTGTGATGTCTGCATCATCAACAGCAACAGAACCTACGACTTGACGTTTTCCTTCAGCCATGTGCATATTACCAATATTAACTTTTTTGATTGGTACCCCGCCTTTAACTAAAGTCAATACATCTTGTGGATTCTCACAAATTATGAAAATCTTTTGACGATCTGCCGCCTTATGAATTACTTCAATGGTTCTCTCTAAAGTAAAATAACGAGTTTGAGCAAAACTTGGTGCAGCCATGTCCATTAATCCTTGGCGCATCGTATCGCTTGCTACTTTATCATTAGCAACAAGTAATAAATTTGCTCCAATGGATGATGTCCATTGCGTTGCGACTTGTCCGTGAATTAAACGGTTGTCGATTCGACATAATACAATGTTTGGCATGTTCTTTCTCCTTACTATACTAAGGAAGCTACAATGAAACCGGTATCAATTCTGATTAAAAAAATTTAATCATTATTGATCAGATTCAATTTTTTCGCTTTCTCATACTTTGATTATACACAAAATATAAATTTACAACAACTACTTAGGTAAAATTTAACTAAAAAATAATGATTCTTACAAAATTTCAGAAATGACATAGCGTGACACTTCCACAACAGCACCAGACTTTATAGCAATATCCACTGTTTGTTCCCTGACTTCTCGAACAGTTCCATACATTCCATTTCCAAAGATTACTCTAACTCCTGGTTGTAATTCTGTATGTACTTTAGTAAATCTATCTTTTTGCTTCTTCATTGTCCGTGAATATCGAAGAAACGCAACAACAGCAATTAATAAAATCAATACAATTAACGCAA
The DNA here is from genome assembly GCA_012728555.1 of Erysipelothrix sp. Lineage (GTDB taxonomy): Bacteria > Bacillota_I > Bacilli_A > Erysipelotrichales > Erysipelotrichaceae > DUUI01. The sequence continues at coordinate 17,996 of JAAYEW010000155.1, read as the reverse complement.
TCGAATCCCCTAAAATTGATTCCCATAAATTTGTAGAAAACATATTTCTCACCTCTTTTCTTTGTCATTATACCAAAGAATGCTATAATGTTACCAATAAATTAAATCATGTCTAAGGAGATATCTATGAACTTACTTGAAACATTACCCACTCTTTTTCAAGACAAACAGAAAAGACACATCTATTATCAACCAAAAACTAAAACTGCTTATCACATTAAAGATAAAGATTTAGTAAAATTTAACGCATTTTATCATCGATATTTTATCTCCTTGGCAGCAGGCGCGGTTTTATGGAGCTTGACAGAAAATATAATGGCTGGCATGATTCTCGTGCTACTAACCATTTACGCAACAACAAAAATATTTCATAACAAAATTCTACCATCCACGAATCGTCTTACTAAATATGACATTAGTGCTAACAAAAAAGAGAGTGAACAAACTAAATCCATTAAGATTGTTCGAACCGTTGTCTACTTCATGCTTGGTTTTGCTTTACTGTATTTATTAATCTTTGATAATGATGATTATGATTTAATCAGAACCATTCTAGTAACTGTCTTTGCGATATTATCCATCTATTTAGGTTCTGTGTCCTTTATTGATAGTATAAAACACTAACAAGCACTTCTTGTGACTCATGAACAAGAAGTTTTTTTGAAGTATTAAATAAACTAAAATCCGAAAACATTCATGCAGTGATAGACATAGCTTATCAATTGATCCATCAATCGCATTCCTATACGAAAAAGACACTGTTTCTAAAAGAAAACAATGTCTTTTTTTGTGAGATTTATTTTTATTCTTCTGTCATTTCTTCTTCAGGATTAAAAATCGCAAGACTGCTGACCTTAGCATCTTCAACATTAATTAGTTTAACACCAATCGAATTTCGTCCAACACGAGCGACACTTTCTAATGAGAAACGAATAATGGTTCCTTCATCTGAAACAATCATGCATTCTTCATCACCCACCACTGATTTGAAAGCTACTAATTCACCATTCTTTTCAGTGATTTTTACTGTGATCACACCTTTTCCACCTCGTTTAGTAAGTCGATAATCGTTGATATCTGACAGTTTACCATATCCGTTTTCAGTCACAGAGAAGACAAGGTTTCCATGAAGACTTGTTGTCATTCCAACAACTTGACCATCATCCACAGTAATTCCCTTAACCCCTTGGGCAGTTCTACCAGAAGCTCTTACAGACGCTTCTCTAAAGCGGACAGCTTTTCCATTGCTATTAGCAATTAAGATATCACTTTCACCATCACTAGACAATGCGGTGACTAATTCATCACCATCTTTTAGGGTTATGACTCGTTTACCATTTTTGTTGATGCGTTCCATCTCTGTTAAAGGAGTTCGCTTAAACAATCCATTCTTGGTCACAAACAAGGCATATTTATTCTCTGAATCAACCGATGACGACAAAAGAGCCATGATATGTTCGTCTTTATCTAAATCAATCAAGTTGATAACAGGAATTCCTTTTGCTGTTCTTGAACCAGAAGGAATGTTGTATCCTTTGAGTCGATAAACTTTTCCAAAGTTTGTAAAGAATAAAATATAGTCGTGCGTATTCATTGTCAATAAATGTTCAATCGATTCGTTTTCAAGAACACTCATCGCTTTAACACCCTTACCCCCACGATTTTGGGTATGGTATTCATCAATACTGGTTTGTTTGATGTATCCATTGGTTGTTAAGGTAACAACAATATCTTCTTTCTCAATGAGATCTTCGTCATCGACATCAAAACCACCTTCAAGTATTTCTGTGCGTCGATCATCTCCATACCGTTCTACTACATCTCTTAAGTCGGTCTTTATAATTTCTAAGACTCGAGAGTGATTCGCTAAAATATCAACTAAATCAGCAATTGTCAGTCTAAGTTGTGCCAACTCTTCCTCAATTTTTTTGCGTTCTAAACCTGTTAAACGACGCAATTGCATCGATAAAATTGCTTTTCCTTGTTCTATTGAAAGACCAAATCGTGAAGATAGTTTTTCAATCACATCATCATCACTCATAGAAGAGCGAATAATAGAGATGACTTCATCAATATTATCTAATGCGATCACAAACCCTTCTAATAAATGAGCTCTTTCACTCGCTCGATCTAACTCGTATTGAGTTTTTCGAACAACCACTTCAATTTGATGGTCAATATAGTATTGTAAAAATTCCTTAATATTTAAAAGTTTTGGTTGTCCATTCACCAGTGCAATCATGTTCGCTCCAAAATTTGTCTGAAGCTGAGTCGAGCGATACAGTTGATTTAAAAGAACCTCTGCTTGAACATCACGACGTAGTTCCATCACAATCCGAATACCATCACGATTGGATTCATCGCGTAAATCTGTGATTCCATCAATAATTTTGTCTCTTACAAGTTGAGCAATTCGTTCAACCATGTTTGCTTTATTAATACCATAAGGAATCTCATAAACAATTATTTGTTGTTTACTAGAATTCTTGATATCTTCTATTCTAACTTTAGCGCGCATAATAATGCTACCACGACCCGTTTTATAAGCATTTTTGATTCCTGAACGACCTAAAATATATCCTCCTGTAGGAAAATCAGGGCCTTTAATATGTTCCATCATCAACTCTTGTATACTAATTTCAGGATCTTCAATAACAGCAATCGTTGCATTCACTGTTTCACTTAAGTTATGTGGCGGAATGTTAGTTGCCATTCCAACCGCAATTCCCATCGATCCATTAAGTAATAATTGTGGAATTCGTGAAGGTAAAACCGCTGGTTCTTTTAAAGAAGCATCATAATTATCAACAAAATCCACTGTATTTTTATTAATGTCTCTTAGAATTTCCATGGTAATCTTCGACATTTTTGCTTCGGTATACCGCATTGCCGCAGCTCCATCACCATCTAAAGAACCAAAGTTACCTTGACCTGTAATTAAAGGGTAGCGGTATGAAAAATCTTGAGCCATTCTTACTAACGATGAATAAATAGCAGAATCGCCATGTGGATGGAGCTTACCCATCACTTCCCCAACAATTTGAGCAGATTTTCGCGTTGGTTTGTCACTATAAAGTCCTAAATTATTCATTGCGAATAAAATACGACGATGTACCGGTTTCATTCCATCTCTGACATCTGGAAGAGCACGTGAAACAATTACAGACATCGAATAATCTAAGAAAGATTCCTTCATTTCAGTTGAGATGTCACGTAGTTCTATTTTGTCATGTTCATGAAATTCTTCTATAGCTTCGTCTTCGCTTTCATCCATGATCTCATTGTTTTCTATATCTACCATGTGACACCTCCTAAATATCTAAATTCTTTACGTACTGGGCATTCTCTTGAATAAATTCTCGTCTTGGTTCTACTTCTTCTCCCATCAACATATCGAAGACATGATCTGCTTCAATTGCATCATTGATAGTCACTTGGATTAGTGTTCGTTTCGCAGGATCCATGGTTGTGTCCCATAGTTGTTCAGCATCCATTTCTCCTAAACCTTTGTATCTTTGAATCTTAATGTTCTCACCAAGTTCTTTTTTAACTCCTTCTAACTCAGCATCTGAATAAACATAAACATGTTTTCTTCCTTTTGATATCTGATAAAGTGGAGGTTGAGCAAAATAAACATATCCTCCCTCAATTACAGGCTGTAAAAACCTGAATAAGAAGGTAAGTAGTAGTGTCCGAATATGAGCACCATCAACATCGGCATCGGTCATAATAATTATTTTATGATAACGTAGTTTTTCTAAGTCCAATTCATCGCCAATACCACATCCAAATGCAGTTAACATTGAACGAATTTCATTGTTATCAAATATTTTATGTAATCGTGCTTTTTCAACATTAAGCACTTTTCCTCTCAATGGCAAGATTGCTTGGAATCGTGAATCACGACCTCCTTTTGCGCTACCACCTGCAGAGTTCCCTTCAACTAAATAGATTTCACATTCAGATGCATCTTTTGAACTACAATCTGCCAACTTTCCAGGAAGCGAGCTTATTTCTAAAGCACTCTTACGTCTAGTTAATTCACGTGCCTTCTTAGCTGCTACACGCGCTTTAGAAGCAATCTGAGCTTTTTCCATGATGATTTTAGCATCAACAGGATTTTCCATTAGAAATCGTTGTAATCCATTACCAAAAATAGTCGAAACAATCTTTCTCACTTCACTATTTCCTAGTTTAGTTTTTGTTTGTCCTTCATACTGTGGGTCCGGATGTTTGATTGAAACAATTGCTGTCATTCCTTCTCGAAGATCTTCCCCCTGAAAGTTTTCATCATCTTTCTTTAAGAAATTATTATTTCGAGCATAATTATTAATTTCTCGATTAAGTGCTAAACGAAACCCTTCTTCATGTGATCCACCCTCATGAGTATTGATGTTATTCGCAAAAGAATAAAGGTTAGTCGTATAGCTATCATTGTATTGAAGTGATACTTCAACACTAATATTATCTTCTATCCCTTCGACATAAAGAATTTCATCATGAATCGGTTGTTTATTCCGATTCATATATTGAACATATTCTTTGATACCTCCTTCATAATAATAGGTATCCTTCTGTTTTTCAAAACCATCACGATTGTCCGATAAAAGAATCCGAATTCCTTTATTTAAAAACGCAATTTGGCGAAGTCTATCACGAATAATATCGTAATCAAATTTAGTGGTTTCTGTAAAAATCAATGAATCCGGTTTAAAGCGTACAAAAGTGCCTGATAATTCAGTCGTTCCTAATCGTTGTAGTGGTTCATTTACCTTACCACCCTCTACAAATCGTTGAATATATTCTTGTCCATCTTTATAAACTCGAACCTCCAACCATTCACTTAACGCATTTACTACAGATGCACCAACACCATGGAGTCCACCAGAAACTTTGTAAGCTCCACCACCAAATTTACCACCAGCATGTAGTTTTGTATAAATTGTTTCAACTGCAGAACGACCTGTTTTCGAATGGACTTCTACAGGAATACCACGTCCATTATCTAAAACAGTAACGATATCATCATTTTCTAATGTCACTGTAATTGTATCTGCGTAGCCTGCAAGAGCTTCATCAACTGCATTGTCAACGATTTCCCAGACAAGATGATGTAATCCTCTAGATGCTGTTGTCCCAATATACATGCCTGGTCTTTTTCTGACAGCCTCTAAACCTTCTAGTACTTGAATATCTTCCGAAGTATATGAATGTTCTACTTTTTTATTAAAATTACTCAATTGATTTCCTCCTTAAAGTAATCTCTACCTCTTTGATATCAAAGATTGTAATTACTTTGTTGATATATTCTAACGAAATTAAATCCGTTGTTGTAATAATAGTCTGGATGTCTTTAGGACATAACTGTATAAACTTTTTCTGATGATCTTTATCCAGTTCAGAAAACACATCATCGAGTAATAAAACAGGTTGTTCATTTAGTTTGTCATGAATATAATCGATTAATGCTAACTTCATTGATAGTATTACCAATCGTTTTTGACCTTGACTCGCTACCTGGCTAAGCTGAATATCATTAAATAGCGACACAATATCATCACGATGAGCTCCAAAATGAGTTAACTTAAAGTACAAATCACGTTGTCTATTCATTTTTAACTTTTCAAGACAATGTTTCTTAAATTCATTGTCATTCTCATGAAAAACATCTGTTTTATAGATGAGTTTAAGGTTTGCTTTTGCTTTTGATAATTGATTAAAATAGTTATTACATTGAGTGTTTAAAAAGTCAATAAACTGTCGACGATTTTTAACAATCACTATGTGATGATTAATCAATTGCTGATCTAAGATATCAAGCGTATCGCTATCGAATTCAAGCTGTTTTAATAAAGCATTTCTTTGTTTAAGAACCCTCGAATAGCTATTAACATGTGATAAGTAAGAACTACTTAATTTTGTTAACTCCATATCCATAAATCGTCGTCGCACCCTTGGCGCATCTTCAAAGAACCCTAAATCACTTGGTTCAAACAAGACAGTATTTAATTCACCGATAAAATTTGAACTTTTCTTAATCAGTGTATCATTAATCATCAAACTTTTACCTTCTTTGCTAATGACAACACTTAATGACTTTAAGCCAGTTGTTTTTTCAAGTTCACATTTGATTTTCGAAGCTTCTTTATCAAAATAAATTAATTGTGATTCATTATTAATTCGAAAACTTCTTAACGATGATACAAAGGATAGGCTCTCTAACAGATTTGTTTTTCCTTGCGCATTTTCTCCTAATAAAACATTGATCCCAGAAGATAATTGAACTTGACACTTCTTATAATTTCTAAAATTTGTTAACTGTAGAGAATTAATCTTCATCTAACTCAATGACAAAGTCTTGTCCATTTATTTTAACAGAATCCCCTTGGTATAGTTTTTTTCCTCGACGATTCTCTATTTCTCCATTGACAAATATCTCAAATTCATTAATACGATGTTTAACTTCACCACCACTATTAACAAATCCTTGAAGCTTTAAAAATTGACCTAAAGTAATATGTTTTTCTTTGTTTGTCATTGGTTTCTCCTGGTTCTTCAACAGCATTATTATACACTATTTGCTATGAATAATCTACTTTATGAAATAATGAAAATAGCACTATTTAAAGGACTTTATTAAATTAGAAGAAACAATAAAAAAGTCTAGAACATCATAGAATATGAAATTTCTAGACTAAATAATTTAGTTAATCATATGACCTAACAGGAAGAACTAAGTGTAAGATAGACTCATCGAGTGGGTCTTTTAAAACAAATGGTCTCATTTCACCTTCAAATCGGATATTCACATCTGAACTGGATAAGCTTCTTAATGCATCACTAACATAGCGTGCTGAGAACGAGATTTTTAATGGATCTCCTTTTTGGTTGTTAACTTGTAATGGTTCTTTGAATGAACCAATTTCTTGAGATGCATTGGACAACGTTACGGTATTATTGTCTATAGACAATTTAACTGTCGAAATACCTGATTCTTGTTTGTAAGTTGATGCTCGATCGAGTGCACTTAATAATTCACGAGTACTCATAGTAAACTCAGACATGAAGTTTGTTGGTATTAAACGTTTCGTTTCTGGAAATGAACCATCTAACAATCGTGATTGAATTAAACTATCATCAAAAATAAACTGAATCTTTTTCTCGTTTAAAGCAATTTTCACTGCTTTTTCAGATTCTAAAAGCTTTGTTAACTCATTCAGTACTTTTCTTGGAATTGTGATATTGAATGAGTCGTCTACTCCTTCTAGATGAACTTTTTTATGAGCCAAACGATAAGAATCAGTAGCAATGACAACTAGCTCTTGATGATCACTGTGATAATTAAAATTAACACCTGTTAAAACAGGACGTGTTTCTTTATCTGATGTCGCAATAATAGTTTGAGAAACAATTTTAATAAACTCATCAGCTCTCATTTCAAACGAAAGTTCAGGTTCACTAAAATCGATAAGAGGGTATTGATTCGCTCTTAACCCATTGATTTGAAAATCGGACTTCGAATCATATATTTTAACTAAAGATCCGTCCACTAATTCAACACGAACAATATCTGTTTCCAGTTTTCGTACAATATCAACTAAATACTTGGCATCAATCACAATTGATCCAGTACTATTGATAACTAGTTTGTTTTGTTCATCCGTTACATCTATTGTATGCTCTATTGAAAAATCATTATCACTGGCTGTTAAAATAACAGATTCATTACTAACATTGATTTTAATCCCTGAAAGTTGAGGCAATGGAGAATTTATTGCGATAGCTCTCGAAACATTACTTAGTGCTTTGTAGAATACATTTCTTGAAATTTGAAAAATCATGCGACAGCTCCTTTTATTGTTTATTCTTCTAAAGATTATTACTATTAGGGTTGTGGAAACTGTGGATAAGTGTCAAAAACCCTTTATAAACTGCTTATATCTTACCACAATGACTGTGGATTTAATAGTTGATTAATTGGTAAGTAGTGCTTTTTCAATTTCTGAATAAGCCTGTAAAAAGATAGGATCCGCTTTAATTTTCTTATCGACAGTTTCCACAGAATTAATAACGGTTGAGTGATCTCTTTTACCAAATTCTTCACCAATTTTGACAAAGGGTAAATCAAGATGTTTACGACTCAAATGGATTGCGATATGTCGAGCATTAGCGATTTGTTTCGTTCTCACTTTTGATACTAGTTGTGTCTTTGTAATTCCGTAATAATCACACACAACTCTTTTTATTTTAGAAATAGTCAACTCTTGAGTTTCTTTGATTGACGATTGACCTTTAAAAGCGTTGATTGCGGTTTGTAACGTAATCTTATTATCGTTTTCAAAGTTTATACCAAAAAATAACAACCGGGTTAAAGCACCTTCTAATTGACGAATGTCTTTTGAAAAGTTTGTTGCTAAATAATCAATCACTTCATTATCTATTAATTCACTATCATACGATTGACTCTGAATTTTTTGTTTCAAAATTGCTCGAGAAGTATCAAAAGCAGGGGAGCTAACACTAACAGAAAGTCCCATCCCAAAACGTGAAACTAAGCGATCTTCTAAACCACTAATTTCTGTTGGATTTCGATCGGAGGTAATGATGATTTGCTTGTTTTTTTGATAAAGTGTATTAAATATTTGAAAAAACACTTCTTGTGATTTTTCTTTTCCTCCTGCTAAAAATTGAATGTCATCAATCAAAAGAACATCCAATTCTGATAATTCACTCTTGAAACTTGAAATCGTTTTATTCAGTATCGACTTAGATACTTTATCGACAAAATCAGAACACTGAATATATAAGATTTTCATATTTGGATGATTGTCTAGACAGTAATTACCAACGGCATGTAATAAATGTGTTTTACCGAGTCCTGAATTACCAAAGATAAATAAAGGCGTATAGAGTTGTCCAGGACTAAAAGCACAAGCAAGTGCAGCAGATTGACTTTGTTTATTACTTGGACCTACAACAAAATTTTCAAATGTATAATTTGAAATAATATTGTCATTCGATTGACTCATGTTAACTTGATTGGTTATGTTTTTAAATGTTTCGTTTGGTAAAACAGCTTCTAAATTAGTAATCGACTCATTGACTTGTTTTAAACAGTCTATAATAAAATTTTTCTCTTGATTAATGATAATTTGATTTACAGTAAAAGGTACTTGAATAATGGCAATATTGTCATCTAAGCTAATTAACTTCGTATCATTTTCATAAAAATTCTTAAAAACTGAATCGTCAAAATGTTGACTCTCCTTAATTATTGACAGTGTTTTATTCCAAACTTCATCTAAGAATATTTGAACAGTTGTCACAATAATCTCTCCTTCACAATAGTAATGATAACAAATATAAGCGTGTTTTCCATATGTAAATAAAACGAAAAAAAGTTATCAACAATTCAACAAGAAGAAAAGCAACTGATTAGTGATTTTTTGAGTTATCCACATCTTTAAATTGTGGATAACTTGTGGATAGAAAGGTTGTGGATAACTTAACGTGGATATCTGTGGATAACCGGATAGTATTTTCTTATTGTAAACAGGTTATCAACAACAAATATACTACTAAATAGTGGGTATTTGTGACTTAAACACAGTTTCAACATCTGTGGATAAAGGACAACTTTGGTTTGTGGTTATCTTGTGGATAATAAATGTTTATAACCTTATTAATTTTATTGAATTGTTCACAACTGAATTAAATACTAAAAAAGCGACAAAAGCCGCTCTTTTAGAAAAAGGTGAAAGGATAAAAGAATTCACTTTAATAGTAAGTTGAATTTCAAGTATCAACCATAGTATACAACAAATTTAAGTTTGATTGGTACATTAATATGTACATTTAAAAATATTTTTGGATCGATTAAATTTGATGTATGAATAAATTGAAGACTTGATCATTACTAATTAGAGTAGAATAATTAAAGATAGTAAAAAGACAGCAGAGTAATGTGGTTACTTGTTATAAGGAATTAATCATAAGTTATTGTTGTCGATTTGGTGAATAAACTTGACTACTAACTTTATTTTAGGATATAATCAACTAGCAATTGCTCAATTATTGGAGAGAACGGAGGTGGTTCTGTAATGAAAAGAACTTATCAACCGAGCAAAAGAAAACATCAAAAAACTCATGGTTTTAGAGCCCGTATGAAAACTGTTGGCGGTAGACGCGTATTAGCGAGAAGACGTGCTAAAGGAAGAGTTAGATTATCTGCTTAAAAGCTACCATAAGGTGGCTTTTTTCTAATTATCTACTATGAAGAAAAAATTCCGTGTTAAAAAGAACCAGGAGTTTCAAAGTATCTTGGGGCAACGTCAATTTGTGAACTCTGATAGTTTTACAATATACTATCGAACAAGAAGTTTAGATCATTCACGAGTTGGTATTTCAGCTTCAAAGAAATTAGGTAATGCGGTTGTCCGAAATAAAGTAAAAAGACAAATTCGTATGATTTGCCAACAAATCCTTAGTTTTGACGAAGAGATTGATATCATTGTTCTAGCTAGAAAAAAATATTTTGACTACTCGTTTAAAGAAAATCTAGAACAGTTTAATGAATTAATGAAGAAAATAAAGATTAGGAGAAAGTAATGACAAAATTTAAATCTTCACGTTGGAAAATCCTTGTTCCATTATTGTTAATGTTATTTTTAGTGGGTTGTGCAAGTGTTATTGGACCAGATGGTAAAGTAATGCCAGAAAAAATTATCACATTAGGTGATGAATGGTCATTTAGTATGGGGTGGTTCGATGCATTAATTGTATGGCCACTAGCACAATTTCTAAACTTCATCTCTCAGTATACGGGCGTATTTATGGGAATTGTTATTTTAACAGCCCTTGTTAACTTAGCAATGTTTCCATCACAACTAAAATCACAAGTTATGAACCAAAAAATGCAAATGATCAATCCAAAAATTCAACAAATTCAAGAAAAATATAAAGGAATGACTGATCAAAACTCACAATTAAGAATGAATACCGAAATTCAAAATCTTTATAAAAAGAATGATATTAAATTAGGTAGCATCTTTATTCCAACTTTCGCAACACTTCCTGTTATCTTGGCTTTATGGCAAGCTGTCCAACGGGCACAAGTTGTCATCGATGGAGAATTCTTAGGAAACTCACTCTTCACAACACCTATGGCAGGAATGCAAGCGGGGATCCCTTTCTATTTTGTACTATTTGTTGTTTTAATAGTCGTACAAATCATATCAGCTTTCTTACCATCATATCTTGCTAAGAAAGCTATTAAGACATATCCAGGTCAAAAACCTCCACAAAATAACAACACAATGATGTATGTCATGGTAGCGATGATGGGATACTTTGGGCTAGTCATGAACTCAGCGATGGTTATTTATTTAAGTGTTAGTGCAGTAACTAGAATTTTCCAACAATTTTTCACACAAAGACATATGAATTTAAACGGTAATAAATAATGAAATCTTATACAGCTAAAACGTTAGAAGAACTTCTTCAAACAGTCGCAAAACAAAAGGGATTAGAAGTCAGTGAACTGACACACTTTGTCACAGAAGAAAAAAGTGGATTTCTTGGATTTGGAGCATCGGTTACAGCGGATGTATATGCCTACGATGATGTTGTTAATTTTATTCAAGTTTACTTAGAAAATTTCTTCAACAATTTAGAAATTGAAGTTGACGTAACAGTTAAGTACGAGAACAACAATTATTATGTGGACTTAAATGCTGATAACAACGCGATTTTGATTGGAAAAAATGGACAAAGTTTACAAGGACTTAACTTCTTAACGAGATCTGCCGTAAATGCTCACTTTAAAAATCGTTTCTATATTATGATTGATATCAATGGGTACAAACAAGATCGATACGCAAAAGTTAAATCAATGGCACGCCGTATCGCTAAGAGTGTTCAGCGCTCAAGAATTAGCGCAACACTTGATCCGATGCCAAATGATGAACGAAAAGCAGTTCACCAAGCGTTAACTGATTTCGATCACATCAAAACAGAGAGTGAGGGCGAAGGTCCTTATCGTAAAGTAATTATTAAATATGTGAAATAGTCCTAGACTGCTACCATAAATGTGGTAACAGTCTTTTTTAAAGAAGAAGTATAAAAGAGAAAAGAACTCAGTGAAGCAACATCTGAGCTCTTTTAGTTTAAAAATTATAAATTAATGATTATTAGTATTCAATTCCTCTAGGTAACGTTTTCGCTTGGTCAACCCAATCTTCAACACTAGTCAAAGCAGGTGTACGATCACATACTTTTTCAATAGCATTTACTTCTTCAAGTTTTTTGACTAAATTCTCTGGTTTTCTTGATGCTAACTCAGCAACAGTATCAATACCAGCAACCTCTAGTAAATTTGAATATTGGCGACCAATCCCCTTTACTCTTGTTAAGTCAGCACGATTTGTTAGTTCGAGTATTTCTTTTTCATCGATACCAACCTTAGCTGCTAATTCTTTACGGCCTTTCTTGGTTTTACAAACTTCTAAAAAATCATGTGATGTTTGAATTCCTTCTGCTTTTAGCTTTTCAGCATATTCTTTGGTGCAACCCTTCAATTCAACAAGCCTCATTATATATACTTCCTTTCTCTTGTTATCACAATTATATCGTAAACGCTTACAATTAAACAATAAATTTGAATAATTTTTCAATATTTTATAAAATTTAATGAAGTGTTCATTACCACGACACCAAAATATCAAATAAAAGCAATATTTAGCGAAGTCATCGTACTCATAATTCATTAAACATTCTGAATTAGTGTATAATACTTTCAGAAAGAAAGGGGTCATATGAAACTAATCGTAGGACTTGGAAATCCCGGTCGAACATACGCCAAAACTCGACACAACACAGGATTCTTGGTAATTGATAAACTCTGTGAATATTATGGAGTATCTCTGAGTGAAAAGAAATTTAAAAACAACTATATTAAATTTAAAGTAAATCAGCAAGATGTCATTTTAACGCAACCTCAAACCTTTATGAACTTATCAGGAGAAGCTGTCTCTCAACTTGCCAATTACTTCAAAGTAGAAACAAATCAAATCTTAGTTATCAGTGATGATTTAGATTTACCTGTTGGAAAAGTAAGATTTCGAAAAAGTGGGAATGATGGTGGACAAAGAGGGGTTCGAAACATTATTGAACGCCTAAATACTAAAGAGTTTAATCGCTGTCGTATAGGGATTGGCAATGATAAACTCATCCCAACAGCTGATTATGTTTTAGGGAAAGTAGAAAAAGAAAACCAAGAATTGTATGAACAATCTCTCAATCACGCAATGAAAGGGATTATCGAATGGATTAATAGCGATATTGTTACAACGATGAATCTCTACAATGGAGATATGACTCAATGAAATGGTTTTATAACTATTTAAAAGAAAAAGATTACGTTAAACACATCGAAAATAATTACCAAGGATTCGCGAATGTAACCCCCATTCAAGAAGCATCCTTGGCACTTTCTTATGCTCAAACATACAAAAAACCATTAATTATCGTTAAAGAAAATATAACACAAGCACTCAATTGTGCAACCTTAATTAGCTTCTTAGATCCAAAACTCAACATTGTTCATTTCGATCACGAAGAGTCTTTACGGGTAGAAGCAATTGCGAGTTCTCCAGAAAACTACCAACTAAAACTGTTTGGTTTATACAAAATAATGAATGAAAAGGTTGATATCGTTATTACGAGCATCCCTTCGATTCATCGACGGATGCCGATGAAAGAAACACTGTTATCAAAACAGATAAGCATCTCAATTGGTGATGTCATTGAACTGGATGATTTAGTCAAACAGCTTGTATCCATTGGTTATAATCGAACCCAAATTGTTGAACAACCACTTTCCTTTTCAAAAAGAGGAGGAATTATTGATCTCTTTTCAATTCAATACAAACAGCCCCTTCGTATTGAATTCTTCGACAACGAAATCGAGAGTATTCGTTTTTTTGATGTTGAGACTCAAAAATCAACAGAAGCAACCAATAACATTACTATAGCAATAGCGAACGACTTGCTTTTAACCCAAGAGGATCAAAGCAAGATAAGAGATATTGTTGATAAGTATTCAAAGAATACAACACTAGAACTACAATCCCAGACGGAGATTGATTTATCGCTTTTCTTTGAAGGAATTAGAGATCCGAAATATTATCATTACTTTGCTTTAAGTTATAAAAACAATAGTATTCTTGATTATTTTGATGAGTCAAAAATCATTTTTTCCAGTAAAGAAACGATTCATCGTGCATCAAAACATTTTATTGAAGAAAGTGTCGACTACATTGCAGAGTTAGTTTCTGAAAACAGACACCTTGAAACCTATGATTTGTTTAATGAATACAAAGAAATTATTAAGAAGCCAATTGTCTATTTTGGTCAATTTCAAAGTGAACAAGAACAAATCGAAATCCCAATACACAACCTTCCAAACCCTTCTCTTGAGTTCAAAGAGCACTTACCCTTGATTCTAAAACACGCAATGCACTCAAAAGTCGTTCTTTGTGTGAGTGAACATGAACTAGAAAAATTACTCGATGACTTGATCGAAGAAGATGTTGTCTATACCATGGTCAATAATCATCTTGTTAAAGGATTAAATGTCAGTTGTTGGCCTCTTCAAAGTGGGTTTTCGATTGAGGATGAAGTATTTGTGTACTCAAGTAAAGAACTATTTAATCACACAATTAAAAAAGGACGCTATGAACATCAATTTAAGAGTGCTATTAATTTGAGCGGTATTGCAGAATTAAAAATTGGAGATTATGTGGTTCACCGGAATTATGGTGTTGGTAAATATGTTGGACTAGAGACCAAAGAAGTAAATGAATACGAAAAAGACTTTTTAAAAATCATGTATGCAGGAGATGATGTTTTACTAGTTCCTTTAGAACAATTTAAGTTAGTTCGAAAATTTGTTTCAAGCGAAGGCGTCTCAATTCGTTTAAATAAACTGGGAACTAATACTTGGAATAAAACAAAAGAGAAAATTAAGAACAGTGTTAATGATATTGCTGATAAACTTATAGCAATCTATAAAAAGAGACAACTGGATCAAGGCTTTGCTTTTAGTAAAGACAATGATCTAGTGAAAGAGTTTGAAGCAGAGTTTGATTATGAATTAACCCCGGATCAAAAAACAGCCATCAAAGAAATGAAACTCGACATGGAATCAATTAGACCAATGGATCGTTTGCTATGTGGAGATGTTGGTTTTGGTAAAACAGAAGTTGCTATTCGTGGTGCGTTTAAAGCCGTTGTTGATGAAAAACAGGTTGTGTTCTTGTGTCCAACCACCGTGCTGTCTCAACAACATTATCGGACTTTTAAGGAGCGATTTAAGAATTACCCTGTGAAAATTGGGTTGTTAAACCGCTTTGTTGAACCGAATAAACAAAAAGAAATATTAAGACAAGTTCGAAGTGGTCAAATTGATATACTGATTGGAACACATCGTGTATTGTCCAAAGACGTTAAGTACAAAGATTTAGGCTTCTTAATTATTGATGAAGAACAGCGGTTTGGGGTTGCTCAAAAAGAAAAGATAAAAGAACTGAAGACAAATATCGATGTATTGTCACTGTCTGCGACACCGATTCCTAGAACGTTACAAATGTCTCTCATTAATATTCGGTCTTTGTCTCAACTAAATACGCCACCGGTGAATCGTTTACCAGTGGTGACTCATGTTATTGAGCGCAATGAAAAATTGATAGAAGATTTGATTGAAAGAGAAATTGCTAGAGAAGGACAAGTGTTTTATCTCTACAATCGTGTGAGTGATATTTATACGGTTGCTTATCGTCTTCAACAAAAGTTTGCTAAAGTTGCGGTTGGAGTGGCTCATGGTAAAATGTCTCGTGAAGAAATTGAACAAGTTATGATTGAATTTACTAACAATGACATTCAAATTCTTGTGTGTACAACCATTGTAGAAACTGGGATTGATATTCCGAATGCGAACACGATGATTATTGATCAAGCGGATAAGTTTGGGTTAGCTCAACTTTATCAAATTAAAGGAAGAGTTGGACGTTCTGATCGTTTAGCCTATGCCTACCTGATGATTGATCCTCAAAAGCAACTGAGTGAAATTGCCACTAAGCGTTTGGAAGCAATTAAGGAATTTACGCAATTAGGTTCGGGTTATAAAATAGCCATGCGTGATTTAACAATTCGCGGTGCTGGTGAAATTCTGGGTGGAAATCAGTCAGGATTTATTGATACAGTGGGCATTGATCTCTATATTGAACTTCTTAACGAAGCAATTTTAGAAAAACAAAACAAGAAAGTTGTGCGTGAAGAAAAACCAAGTGTTAATATTGAGTTAGGTGGATATATTCCAGATGGTTATGTCGCAGATGATGGACTTAAGATTGATTTGTATCAACAGATTGATAAAATTGACTCATTAGAACAGTTGAGGCTATTTTACGAAGAAACAGGAGATCGCTTTGGTAGTTTCCCCAAAACATTAACGGTTTTATTAGAAAAGAAACAGCTGGAACTGTTTCTACAAGAACAAGTAGTGGATGATTATCGAGAATTAAAGGATAAAGTCGATGTCTATTTCTCAAAACAGTTCTCAGAAACAGTGGACGGAGCTCAGTTCTTTAAAATGGTGTCGGATATCTCTAAAGATATTAAGTTGTCGTATCGTCAATCGAAGATTATTCTGAGTATTCATAAAGACAAGGGATATCTTAGTGAACTGGTTGAAGTCATTAGTAAAGTGAGGGAAGCGTATGCGCATTGATAAATATTTGAAAACAGCAAGAATTCTTAAAAGACGTCAGGTAGCTAAGGAATTAGGGGACAATGGTCGACTTGTGGTTAACGGTAGGATTGCGAAAGCAAGTACCGAAGTCAATGTAGATGATATAATTGAGATACACTTTGGTCACCGTGTACTAAAAGTTAAAGTGCTTGATGTTCGAAGTGTTGTTCGAAAAATTGATGATCCCGTCTACGAAGTTATTGAAGAAATTAGGATTAGTCAAAAAGAAAACGAGTAATAAAGGTTTATTTTAGCATTGCTAGTGAAATCACAAGTGGACAATGGTAAAATAGATAGGTGATAACCAGGAGGAATTTATGGAAAAGAAACCAGTAGTATTAATTGTAATGGATGGTGTTGGTATAACTGATGGCAATGATGGTAATGCAGTTAAAGATGCCTATCTTCCTACATTAAGAGAATTTATGAAAACAAGTCCTTATACAGAATTAAAAGCTCATGGAACAGCGGTGGGACTTCCGACCGACGATGATATGGGTAACTCAGAAGTTGGACACAATGCCTTAGGGTCAGGTCAAATCTATGCACAAGGCGCAAAACTTGTGAATGAAAGCATTGCAGATGGTAGTATGTTTGAGACTGTAACATGGAAAAAACTTATTGAACGAGCAAAAGTGGAAGGACAAACACTTCATTTAATTGGTCTTTTGTCGGATGGAAATGTTCACTCGCATATTAATCATGTCGAAGCAATGATTCGTCAAGCGAAAAAAGAGGGAGTCAAACGTTTAGCGCTCCATGCATTAAGTGATGGACGAGATGTGGATTCAACCTCAGCACTCATCTATATCGATCAAATTGAAAAAGTCATGGCAGAAGAAAATGATCAAAACTTCCAAGCACTTGTTGCGAGTGGTGGTGGAAGAATGTTAGTGACAATGGATCGCTATGATGCGGATTGGGCAATGGTTGAGTTAGGTTGGAAGACTCACGTTCTAGGATTAGGTCGTCAATTTGCTAGTGCAAACGAAGCAATTTCAACCTATCGAAATGAAATCGATAATTTGTCCGATCAATACATACCAGCTTGGGTTATTGCGAAAAATGGTCAAGCGGTTGCACCGATTCTGGATGGAGATTCTGTTATCTTCTTTAACTTTAGAGGAGATCGTGCGATTGAAATGACTAAAGCTTTTGAAATGGGTGATGAGTTTGATCGTTTTGATCG
>JAAYEW010000154.1 GCA_012728555.1 Erysipelothrix sp. | reverse complement strand
GAAAAGAACAAGCAAACCAGTTTTTATGGTTTTACTCTCATTTTTTATTTTGTTTTTAACCTTCTCACCTGTTAATGCAACATCATCTAGTCTGTCAAACAATTCAAGTAATTTTGAGGTATTACAAGATAAAATATCTGAAACCTTGACATTAGTAAGTGATAGATATGTATTTGATGAAGCGTTCATAAAAAATTTGGTTTTTCAATTTGATGTAGAATCATTCAATGCTCAGTATGGATTACATTATACAAATCAATCTTTATTTGACAGTATTATCAATGAAATTAGCGAATACAGATATTCGAACCAGATTACAATGCGAAGCACTTATTGCAACACAGATAAGGAAGTTAGTGGTTGGAACTATACAAGAACATTTGCTTCGAAAAAGTCCACCAATTACTATATCACTTCATTGAGGAATTACGCAAAAATTATTGCTGCAGCAGGGGCAACAGGTACCGCTATTACTGCTCCCGTTCCTCCATTGGATATATTTGAAGGCGCTATTGGTAGATTAGGTTATTTATACTATGACTCATTTGCTGACTGGCTTGCGTATAATAACGACAAAAGTTCAGGTTGTGGAACAATTTTTGATATAAATAAATTCACATTTGTTTATACCATTTGGAATCAAATAGAATTCAACTAAACACTATGAAAAGTTTGAAGATTGATTTTAAGAAAGCTACGATTAACTTACTTTTACGAACATATATCTGTATAGGTTTGAATGTTTTGAGAATTGTGGACATTAACAATTATGTTTTTGTAATCCTCAATGGTATGACTATACTATGTGCATTATTTTTATAAATCTTTATTTTTAAAACGCAGTAAAATTGAATCAAAAAGTACATTTGTTATAATATTTTCAAGTATTTTGTTATCAGTGTCATTCTTCATTATTTCAACACTCTTCTTCAAAATAGATATAGCAACCAGTTTATTTCTTTCAATGTTGTTTTTGGTTGGAGCAATGACTTTGGTCTCCATTAAGAAACTTTTCTAGTGTTCTAGTTAAGCAATATTACTATAGTAAGGTATAGTTTTCGTAGAGCATAGTAGATAAAAGCAGTAAAAGAAGAATTAGTAAATATAATGTTAAAGTAGGGGTGCTTTGTGGTATGCTCCCTCTAAATAAGCTTAATTTTTAAAAAGGAGCTGCAACGCTCTTAGACAAATTACAATTTATCTATTTCGTTACAGCTCTTTTCGTTACTCAAAATGATGGTGCCGATGACTGGATTCGAACCAGCAACCTACGCGTTACGAGTGCGGTGCTCTACCGTTGGAGCTACATCGGCGAATTGACATAATTATTATATCGAAACTAAAAGAAAGCTCAAGAGTAGATCTTAAGCTTTCTTTGATTAATTAGCTTGTCAGAAAGGAAATCACATTATTCAGGAGGAAACTGTATACATGATAACAAGCTTGTTTCTATGAAACATACCCTTATTATAGTCATATTTTTCGATGTGTCAATACTTTTTACATCAATATTTACATTATTTATGAAAATAATTACATTTGGTTGTAACCGAATTCATTTAACATAATAAGAATAAACTACCAACGGTTGCGTAATTTATATATAATATGAATGAGGTGCAAGCATGAAACTATATATGGACACAATGTTACAAACAATAGCCCAATCCAATCAAGAGCTTCTTGAATCATTGGGATACGAGTTGACACTTGATGAAACAGAAGCAGAAGTTGTCATTAGCTCTAACAAAGATATTATTAATAACGCTACTTCCGCACGGTTTATTCAGTTACAAAGTGCTGGATTTGATTCTCTTGACTTAGAAGACATCAAAAGAAGAGGGGTTTTAGT
>JAAYEW010000153.1 GCA_012728555.1 Erysipelothrix sp. | reverse complement strand
ATAGTATATTATTGACTTCAATTATTTATTATATATCAAAGAAATGGAGAATGCTAAACGTATAATCTATTATTTTAGCTGAAGAATGAAACGCTTAGTACAAGCATTATACTATGTGATTACTTAGACTATTTTAACAATAATAATCTCCTATTTATGTTGTTTCTGAATAGTTAACTTTCTTAAATGGAAACAAACATCTACATAGATTCTTGAGATTTACTTAGAACGGTACCAATCACTGAAATTCCATTTCTTTTCAGTGTTTGAACTTGTTCTTGTAGAATTTGGGAGGAATGTTTATTTGCTTCCACGATAAATATCATTCCATCAGATATTCTTCCAACTAATATTGAATCCACAGATTCTGACATAGGTGAAGTATCAATTAAAACAAAGTCATAGGTCTGTTTCAACAAAGAAACCAACGCACTGAATTTTTCAGAAGATAATAAGGTTTTTGATTTCTCAGATACAGCTGATTCAATTACTGCAATACCTTGCTCATTCAAAATGATATCTTCTAATTTCGCTTTCTCTTCTAAATAATCCACTAAAGACAAGTTATCTTTTTTAGAAGTTTTTGACATATTTGTGTCTAAAACAATCACTCGATTATTCATTTCTTGAAGCACTTTCGCAAGGTTGTAAACAATAGTCGATGTCCCTTCATGTTTATCAATACTTGAAAAACTTAAAACACTATTTTTCTCTTGGGTAATCCTTACTGCTAAACGATTAACACTTTCAATGAACTGCTTCTCTAATTTCTTTTCCATGGCCACCATCCATTTCTTTTCAAATTAACAGTGCTTGTGATATCTCCAAATACTTCAAGACCAAGGCTCTGCTGTAGGTCATTCTTGGTAGAGACTTTACCAAACGTGTATTCCATTAAAAACACAACAAATACAGACAGCATCGCTCCTAAAATTAGCCCAATAATGACATATAGAGTAACATTTGTTTCTCCTTTAATTTGAGTTGAACTACCAGTCAGAATTGCATCTTGAGCTGTTATTTCAATACCAGGTAATGATGAAATAGCGAGATCTGAAGCCCGAGTAGCAAGTTCATTAGCAATTGTAATTGATTTTTCTTTATCTTTGTACTTAGTAGTTAGTCTTACAACATTAGTATCTTTCAATGGTGTAATACTTATCATTTTAGAAACAATTGGATCAGAAAGCTCCAAATTTTTCGTGACTTCATCACCAATAGTACGACTATTTAATAAATTCAAAAATACAGCTTTCTGTGTTGGGTATTCCTCACTTGTAACTACAGTAATTAGAGTCTCTGCCTCATATTCATAAATAGCTGGGGTAGTCGCTTTTCTATACAATCCATAAGCTGTTGTTAATATCGCAATTAAGAGAGTAACTCTAAGTATAAACCCTCTAAAAGACCATAATTTTCTAAATAAGTCCTTTAAATCAATTTCATCATCTAATATTTCATTTGTATTATTTATGTCCATTATTACCTTCCTTTATTCAATATTTTGTAATCTTCATTATAAATCATTCATTAAGATTGTCAATCTTAAAATAAATTGAATTCATAACGAAATTACATTTATATATTGGATTTTTCTTTCTTACTATATTTTTTTGCCCAAAAACTAATAAACAATCTTATATGACTAAAATACCAATCAATGATGTTTTTTTCTTCTCAATAACATAACCTTAATCCGACTCACCACATTGCGCACCTCATCCACCTTCAAAACATAACACAGAACTGCATAGACAATTGCACCAGCACCCACAGCCACAAACAAGGCAACAGCATTGTAAAGGTTAGACATTGGAAGAATTGAAATTAGACCAGTATATACCAAATATGAGACAGCACCCATGGCTAGGGATGCCAGTCCACACTTAATCGCAATTGTTAAATACTGCTTAAGTCCTAATTGCCCTAGTTGCTTCTTTAAGCCATAGAACAAGACTACTGTGCTAATGGTTACTGAGATGCTAGTTGCCAAGGCTAAACCACCAATACCCAACAGTGGCATTAAGACTAAGTTTAAGATAATGTTCATTCCAACAGTAATTGCACTGTTGGTCATGACCGTTTTTGAGTCTTGAAAAGCATAATAGGCTCTTGAAGCAATTAAGCGAATCGACATGCCAACTAGTCCAACCGCATAGCCAATCAGGGCAATTGAGGTCATTGTGACGTTGTCTTGAGT
>JAAYEW010000152.1 GCA_012728555.1 Erysipelothrix sp. | reverse complement strand
TTAATCCCTTGATCATTTTATCCATTTTTTGTTGCTCCTTTTCATTCCTAAATCTATCTCATTAAATTAATTGAATTATATCACATTCTTTGAGTTAATTATAGTATTTCTGGTTATTTTATTATTCGTCTGTTCGTTTTTTTGTATTGCACACTTTATAATTATCAATTGAATAGTTCATCAATAATGTGTACACTTGTTTTATGAGATACTTAAAAGGTAGCAGTACCCTAAAACTTGTGGATGATTATTGTGTGGTGGATATTGAAACATCGAATGCGGATCAAGTGCGTGGTGATATTATTGAACTCACGAGTTTAAAGGTGAGAGCGAATGAAGTTGTGGACACATTTAGTGTCTTGTTGAAACCACGATACCCTATTGATATTCATACGATGAGAATTCATAACATTACGAATAAGATGGTACAGGATGCTCCCACTTTTCCTGAAATCATTCACTCTTTTAAAGACTTTATCGGTGATGATATTCTGATTGGACATAACGTCCATTTTGATATTAATTATATCTATGATAATTGTGTGAGACAGAATGTTGAACCGCTGAAAAATGATTTTATTGATACGCTCCGGTTGAGTCGTAGAACTTATAAAGGGGTTCAAAATTATAAATTAACAACACTAGCGACTCATTTTGGTTATTCAGCGACAACGCACAGGGGTCTGGATGATTGTTATAGTACTCACCTTGTTTATCAGGAGTTGAAGAATCGTTTGTCTCCTGAGGAGATTGAAGCTCTTGCGGCAATTAAGTCCGTCTACTATTCGCATAAGGAGAGTACGATTGATGTGGATCCTAGTAACTTTGTGAAAACACATCCCTTTTATAAGCGGCATATCGTTTTGTCTGGGAAGATGAAACAGTATTCTCGTAGACAAGCATCTTCTCTGATTTTGAACATTGGTGGTTTTATTGATAGAGAAGTTTCTAGTGCTACAAACTTTTTGGTTTTAGGTGATCCTGAGTATCAACTGCGTGTGTTTGGTGGTCAGTCTACGAAGCACTTGGATGCTCTTCTGAGGATTCAGAGTGGTCAAGGGATTACGATTCTGAGTGAGGATGAGTTTAAAGAATTGGTTAATAACGTATAGAACGATTGAAACCCACGAAAGTGGGTTTTTACATCAGCGCAGGCAGTCTTAAGTTTATACTAGTCTTGATAATGAGCGAATTACTAAATCAGTGTCTTGATTTTCTAGCTCATGAATAATATGGAGATACGTCTTTTGGGTTGTGGTAATACTAGAGTGACCAAGTCGTCTTGCGAAACTTGCAATTGACACTCCTGCAAATAACAAGAGTGAAGCATGGGTGTGTCTTAATCCATGAATGGTAATTGTTGGAATGTTGAGTTGTTTACAGTGTCGATAAAGTATTGTATTCACTGTTGAATTGAAAACTCTTCCGGCAACAAAGATCGGTTCATCTTTTGGATAGTTCTTGAGTAGATTTGAAAATTGACTTGTTGTTTGCCAATCAACTTGAAGTTTTCGAACTGACGATTTGTTTTTGGTTGGTAAAAATCCTCCATGTTTCTTATAATCCCATGTTTTTGATATGGAAATACTCTGTTGAGCAAAATCAAAATCTGATGGCGTTAATGCCAATGCTTCAGAAAAGCGCATTCCTGTTTTTGCGACAAGCAATATTAACCAATCCCAATTAATCTTGTCCCCTAGTTTTAAATTTTTAATTAATGTGTGAAGCTCACATTGATTTAGAAACTTTGGTTTCTTTTCTCGCGGGTTTTTACCTTTGATAATTGCTTTTCGTGTTGGATCTCTATCAATTAACCCTTCATCGACAGCATCGAGTATTGCCCCTTTCAAATGATGATGAAAGTCCATTGTTGTTTGTCTTTCATGATACAGTGCATATTCATTTAATAGTTGCTGATAGGACATTCTGTTTATTTCAGACAACCGTAGACTAGGTGCTATCTTTTCTATCCATGTGTGTGTCATTTGATATTTTGATAAGGTCACATCTCTTATAGCCCCTTTCTTGTATACGGTTATCCATTGCGCAAAATATGTTGAGAATGTATCCTCTTTGTTTATGTTGTTAAACATTTTCTTTCCTTTCTCTACTTTCTGCGTACGCTGATGAAGGGTGATGAGGTTGTCGAATGTAGCAAAATACTTGCCAATAGTTTTCTGCTCTAGGTAATTTGGAGTTTTTACTTCAATAGAATTTATTGATTTTTTAGATAAACTCGGCACCCCAGTTGACTCATCTATTTTCTTCCATTCGATATTTTGAAAAATACAAAATACGAAATTTATATCGTATTTATCTCTTGGAACGGCATAAAACAAGGTGTCTACAGTCCAAAACGGTGCACTTAATATAAATGGATTGTCAATTGTTCCTTTTCTGCCGATACCAATTGCATTTTCATCGTTTGACAAAGCTTCATCGACAGAGAGCATATAGCCTCCTGTACCATATACAGGGATATTACCACTAGATAGGTGTTTATAATCTCTTCCACCTCGAAGATCAACAACTTCACCTAACCTACGCTGTTCCCAAGCGATTACAAAAAGATTAACACAAACAAAAGAAAAGCTCATAAAAAAGACTTAACACAACAGTATTAAGTCATATTTTCTGATTTTATGGAACCTAACGTTTTATTTGCTCTAAAAATTCCCTTAATGCTTTATCTTCTTCTTCATTTGTTCCAAC
>JAAYEW010000151.1 GCA_012728555.1 Erysipelothrix sp. | reverse complement strand
TTCTTGAAAATAATTGCCTCCTCCTGCGTTTTTAAGAAGGTCATCATTCATAGCAAATCCTTTTTTTAGATATTCTTTTAAGATCTTATTTGCCCAAATACGAAATTGTGTACCGCGTAATGACTTTACACGATAACCAACAGATATGATTACATCGAGGTTGTAATGGTCCACTTGATATTCTTTACCATCTGAGGCAGTATGGGCAAATTTTGCCCATACTGAATCTTTCTTTAATTCACCTTCTTTAAAAATATTTCTAATATGCTTACCAATGACACTTCTATCTCGTTGGAACAACTCAGCCATTTCATCTAATGAAAGCCATACGGTATCACCATCAAAGGTTGTTTCAATTTTTGTCAAACCATCTTCTGTCTGATACATGATAATTTCTGAGTTCATCACTATCCCCCTTCGGTCTGCTTTCATTATACATTAGATCAATTTTTAACAACATCAATTCATCGAAAATTCGAGTAGTTTCTTTGGACTATACGTTATATATCTAACTCAATTTTAACAACTCTTATTCTGCATCTATGCTTATCCTTTTGATAAACATACTTCGAGCTACACAAACAATCAATATAGTCACAAGAACAGCCATCACTGGCATTGGCCAAGTGTTTCCAACTACAATAATTCAAACTGAATAGTGTTCTCTTTTTATTTACTAATTGTAGACACAAACCCCTAAATCAATCATATCTACACAAAAAAAGACACAGCGTCGCCATCCACAGCCCACACTGTCCCTTTCGATTAATAACACACAGCCCATCCAAGAGTGACCCAGCAACTACTTGTACTCACTATGACTTTTTAATAATCTCCAAACCAATCTCAACCAACTGACACTGACCAAACATCGAAATCTCAAGCCAAGCCTTACGCTTATGACGATTAATCTTACGAATCAAACTCTCCTGATTCTTCAAAGGACCCGACAAGACAATCACCCGATCTCCCTCAATTAAACCAATCGACTCACGAACCACAAAATCAGGATCCACAAACCTTGCAATCATCTCTTTCTCCTGAGGATACAAACTCTCAGTCCCATCCGAATCATGCTTCAACAGTTTAATAAACCCCTCCATTGGACGAACATGGTCATTCACAAAGATTGAAAACTCTTCAAAATCAAGATCAGTCTCAACAAACACATAGTTTTTAAACACAATCTCATAATCATAAGTAATCTTCTTTTGCTTCTTAAACGACCGCTCAACCTTTGGAACAAAAGCCATCACCGGAAACTTGTCACTCAACGCATTCACCTGATTCATAATCTTTTCTTCAAAAGTCCCCAACACAAACAACACATGCCAGCTCTTCGATACATCCATGAACATCCTCCACACATTAACCGCGATTTAGGATACCAGTATTATAACGAATCAACGTATAATGTCAAGGTTTATATCAATGCTCACAAGTCATCAACACCCATATCCAATCCACACCAAAACTATTCTTTTACAATATTTGTGCCAACAACTCCTTCACCTCATCCTGACTCAAATGACGCCACTTTCCAGTTGGTAAATTGTTAAGCTTCAAATGCATAATCCGAACCCGCTTCAGTGACACCACTCTATACCCCAACTGAGAACACATTCGACGAATCTGACGATTCAAACCCTGAGTTAGAGTAATCTGAAAAGTGGTATCATTTATTTTCTTAACGCTCGACTTCTTAGTCACCGTATACTCATTCTTTACTGGATTATAAATACGAACACCCTGAGACATGGAATGTAAAAACTGTGACGTAATCAATTGATTCACCCTCACAATATAATCCTTCTCATGAGCATTCTCACTTCTAAGAATCTTATTCACAATACTACCATCATTAGTCAACAAGATAAGACCCTCCGAGTCCTTATCCAATCTTCCAATCGGAAATATCCGCTCAGGATACTTCACAAAATCAACAATGTTCCCCTGGATATGTCTTTCTGTGGTACACGTAATCCCCACCGGTTTATTCAACAAGATATAAACATTCT
>JAAYEW010000150.1 GCA_012728555.1 Erysipelothrix sp. | reverse complement strand
TAGCAGGTGTCATTTGGTTTAATCTCAAAAACGGAAAGAAACAGTAACATGATTTTAACGATTGATTTAGGAAACAGTTCTCTCTACAGCATTGTCTATGATTTGTTAGGCAACAAAATAACAAGTCATCGACACGATACCCTACAAGAAGTCAACAAAGACTACTATGAATTCATCTTTAAGAACATTCAACACGATTGTCAGTGTCAGTTCTCAAAAATTGTCCTCAGTTGTGTCGTCCCCAAAATCAAAGAACTCGTCTTAGAAGTCTTAGCTGAACTCTTTGAATGTGAAATCATCGTGGTCGATACAACATCCGTGAACTTGGAAATACACTTAGACAACCCCTTAGAATTAGGTGCTGACTTTATTGCTTCTGCCTACGCAGCCCTGTCAAAATATGAAGGACCCAGCATTATCATCGATATGGGAACTGCCTCTAAAGTTAGTGTTGTCGATCATCCCAATGTTTTTTTAGGAGGTATTATTCACCCGGGTATCCGTCACCAAGCCATCATTTTAAATCAGACCATTCCTCATTTACCAAAGATTCAATTGGAGTTACCCAAAAATGTCATCGGCCATAATACGATTGAATGCATTCAATCTGGAATTATGCATGGGGCACTTCACTCGCTCATTGGACTTGCTCATGAGATCGAAAAAGAAATAGGGAAAGAGTGCAATATCCTCTTTACTGGAGGGTATGTCAATCTTTATGACACAACCAAACTGAACTACATGCCTGACTTACTCAATGACGGTTTATATCTAATTGCAGCCTCAACAAATCGTTGAGGTTTTTTATATCTGACTTTGATAATTAATAAACAAAGTCTTAGTGTGTGCTTGATTTCACAAGTTGAAGTGATTACACTTGGTACGAAAGGAGACGTTATATGAATCAATCCTTAGAAAGCATCAACGCACTCACAAGTTATTTAGACGTCACAGAACAAGGTGAATCCGCCTTAATCATGGCATTACAAAAAGCCCAATCCATCTTTGGTTACATCCCCCAAGAAGCTCAACGCTTAATCGCACAGAAACTGGACATCCCAGTAGCGACCGTTTATGGGGTGGTCAGTTTTTACTCGTTTTTTCAAACCGAACCGAAAGGTAAAAATGATATCCGTGTCTGTACCGGAACTGCTTGCTTTGTTCGAAAAGCCGACAAACTCTTACAATACTTAGAAGATCAACTTGGTATTAAAGCAGGGGAAACCCGCAAAGACTTAGAATACTCACTTGGTACTGTTCGCTGTGTTGGAGCCTGTGGTTTAGCTCCAGTTGTCGAAATTAATGGTGAAATCCATGGCAACTTAACTAACGATGAAATTGATCGTTTACTAAAGAATAAGAGGTAACTATGAACAAATTAAGAACCAGAGAAGACCTCAATCATCTCTATGACAATCTGATTTATAAACGGGACTTCTTAGAAAACCACAAAGCAGAAGAAGGCTACCGTGAGATTTTAGTCTGTGGAGGAACTGGCTGTACTTCCTCGAAAAGTTTAGAAATAGTCAAAGAATTCAACAAAGTCATTCAAGAACATGACTTAAACACGAAAATCTTTTGTCACATTACCGGATGTTTAGGATTCTGTGAACAAGGACCCATCGTCAAAGTATTACCCGATAATGTTTTTTATGTGAGAGTAAAACCTTTGGATGTTTATGAAATCGTCTCCTCCCATATTTTAAACAATCAGGTTGTGGATCGACTTCTGTATACCCATCCTCATTCCAAACAAAAAATATCCCATCAAGATGAAATTCCTTTCTATCAAAAACAACATCGCCAAGTACTTCGTCATTGCGGCTTAATTAATCCTGAAGTGATTGATGATTACATTGCTTTAGGGGGCTATCAATCCATTGCGAAAGTCTTGTTAGAAATGACACCACAAGAAGTCATTAACACCATTAAAGACTCAGGGCTACGAGGACGAGGCGGGGCCGGGTTTTCAACCGGACTCAAATGGGAACTAACAGCCCAACAAGACAATCCAGACAAATACATTATTTGTAATGCGGATGAAGGGGATCCAGGAGCCTTTATGGACCGCTCCTTAATCGAAGGAGATCCTCATAGTTTAATTGAAGCCCTGATGATAGGGGGCTATGCCATCGGTTCGTCCCATGGAATCGTGTATATCCGTGCTGAATATCCACTCGCAATTCAACGTCTGTCACTAGCAATCAATCAAGCCAGAGCCTATGGACTCTTAGGAGACAACATCTTGGGTACAGACTTTAGCTTTGATGTGAAACTTCGCTATGGGGCAGGTGCATTCGTTTGTGGTGAAGAAACAGCCCTCATTGCTAGTATTGAAGGCAAACGGGGAGAACCAGTTCCAAAACCTCCATTCCCAAGTGTTAAGGGATTGTACGACAAACCAACCTGTATTAATAATGTTGAAACCTTAGTCAATGTTCCAATGATTATTCAAAATGGAGCAGACTGGTTTAGAAGTTTTGGGACCAAAAATTCACCGGGAACCAAAGTCTTTGCGTTAGCAGGAAAAATTAACAATGTTGGCTTGGTGGAAGTTCCTATGGGAATTACATTAAGAGAAATTATTTATGACATTGGTGGAGGAATTAAAGATAATCACCTCTTTAAAGCAGTTCAGACAGGGGGACCATCGGGAGGTTGTATCTCCGATAAGAATTTAGATACCGCTGTGGATTATGAATCCCTTCATAACATTGGTAGTATCATGGGGTCTGGTGGATTGATTGTCATGGATGATGATAACTGCATGGTCGATATTGCGAAATTCTATTTAGAGTTTACCTTGGATGAATCGTGTGGGAAATGTGCACCGTGTCGAATTGGGAACAAGCGCCTCTATGAAATCTTAGATCGTATCTCCAAAGGACAAGGAGAGATGAGTGATATTGAACTCTTACGAGAACTATCACTGACGATTAAACAATCGAGCTTATGTGGACTTGGTCAGACTTCTCCTAACCCTGTGTTATCAACGTTAGATAACTTTGAAGAAGAATATGTTGATCACATTGTCGATAAACATTGCCAAGCCCTTGTTTGTAGTAATCTTTTTCAATATTTTATTGATGAAACGTGCATTGGTTGTACCAAATGTGCTCGTGTCTGTCCAGTCAACTGTATTGAAGGAAGTGTCAAGAATCGACACGTCATCAATCCAGTCGCTTGTATCCGCTGTGGAGCTTGTTATGATGCATGTCCTGTTCATGCCATTTCAAGACAATAGGAGAACTATATGAGTCAAGAAAAGAAACTAGTAACGATTACGATTAATGGCAAAACCATCGTTACTCATGATAAAGAAACTATCTTGCATGCAGCCAATGAGAATGGCTTTAAAATTCCAACTTTGTGTCATTATCGTAAACTAGCCAAAGCCGAAGAAGGGGCTGGTTCACACCATTTTAACTCCGGATCTTGTCGAGTTTGCATGGTCATGGACGTCAAAAAAGACAAATTGGTCCCAGCGTGTGTGACCCCTTGTAGTGACGGAATGGACATTAGCATTAATGATTTAAAGGTGATTCAAAATCGTCGCAATGTCTTAGAACTAATATTAAGTGATCACCCGAAAGATTGTCTAACCTGTAGTAAGAGTGGCCAATGTGAACTCCAAGAGTTAGCGGCAGAAGTCGACTTACGACAACTGCGCTATGAAGGAGAACAACGTCATGAAAAAGTAGATACGAGCTCACTGTCAATTATTCGGGATATGAATAAATGCATCTATTGTAAACGGTGTGTTGTCATGTGTAATGATGTCCAAAAAGTGGGTGTCTTATCGGCAGCAGGAAGAGGCTTTCATTCAACCATTTCTACTCCATTTGATTTACCACTCTCTGAAACCAATTGCACCTTTTGTGGTCAATGTGTGTCTGTTTGTCCAACAGGAGCTTTAAGTGAAGTCAGCAATGTGGATGAAGTCTGGAAAGCTTTGGTTTCCAACAAATATGTGGTGGTTCAAACTGCTCCAGCCATTCGAGTAGCGCTTGGAGAAGAATTTGGTTACCCATCAGGGACTAATGTGACAGGAAAAATGGTCAGAGCACTACGACAAATGGGCTTTCAAAAAGTATTTGATACCAACTTTGCGGCTGACTTAACGATTATGGAAGAAGCAGCTGAACTTGTTGATCGTATCCAAAACAACAAAAGGTTACCAATTTTAACGTCTTGCTGTCCAGGATGGGTAAAGTATTTAGAACATCAGTTTAATGATCTTTTGGATATCCCATCATCCTGTAAGTCGCCGCATGAAATGTTTGGATCGATTACCAAGACTTATTTCGCAGAAAAGATGGGCATCAATCCAAAAGATATCGTCGTTGTTTCGGTGATGCCGTGTTTAGCGAAAAAATACGAATCGGCTCGACCTGAACTAGGACATGAAGATGGCTATAGTGATGTTGATATTGTTATCACAACTCGAGAACTAGCAAAAATGATTAAAGAAATATCAATCGACTTTAATAACTTAGAAGACGATGAGTTTGATAATCCATTTGGTGAATCCAGTGGTGCAGGCAATATCTTTGCCAGTAGCGGTGGAGTGATTGAAGCAGCTCTAAGGACAGCGTATGAATGGATTACTGGAGATGAGCTTACTCAGCTTGATTTTAAAGATTTACGCGGACTGAAGGGTTCTAAAGAAGCAACCGTTGAGATTGATGGCAAACCATTTACTATTGGGGTTGTTTCAGGATTAGGTAATGCGAACACCTTACTCAGAAAAATCCGTAATGGAGATGCTCATTATGATGCGATAGAAATTATGGCTTGCCCTGGAGGCTGTATTGCAGGGGGTGGTCAACCGTATCATCACGGAGATCAAGACATTATCAAAGCTCGAATGAACTCAATTTATGAAATTGATCAACAAAAAGAGATTCGTCAATCGCATAAAAACCCACAAATTTTTAAACTATATGATGAGTTCTTAGGTAAACCGTATGGAGAAAAAGCACATCAATTACTTCATACGCATTATGTTAAGAGAGAAAAGATGTAAAAAGAACAAGCCTTGGCTTGTTCTTTTAGTTATCTTGAATTGAACTGGAGAGTAAGACATAGTCCACTGCTCGTAAAGCATCAATGTCTTTACCACCAGAATAAGAAATAGAAGATTGTAAGTCTTGTTTCATTTCAGTGAGTGTGTGCTGAATGTTGCCTTTGAACTCAACAAGTTCTTTTTTACCTTCAACATTGACGTACTCGCCTTTTTGGTATTGGGATGCAGAACCATAATATTCTTTGTAATGCACACCATCAATGTATACATCTTGTCCTGGGGATTCTTCATGTCCTGAGAACAAGGAACCAATCATCACCATACTGGCTCCCATCCGAATGCTTTTGGCAATATCACCATTGTGACGAATCCCACCATCCGCAATAATAGGTTTACGAGCCGCTTTAGCGCACCAACGCACTGCCGCTAATTGCCAGCCACCAGTACCAAATCCCGTCTTCATTTTTGTAATACAGACTTTACCAGGACCAATTCCTACTTTTGTGGCATCTGCCCCTGCATTCTCTAATTCTCTGACAGCTTCAGGAGTCCCAACATTTCCAGCAATTAAAAAAGTTTCTGGAAGTCGCTCTTTAATGTATTTAATCATTTCGATGACATAGTCATTGTGACCATGAGCAATATCAATAGTAATGTAATCGGGTAAAACGTGTTCTTTGACAAAGCGGTCAATTAAGTCTTTTTCAGATTGACGAATTCCAACCGAAATACTAGCGTAAAGATTTTTAGCGTGCATTCGTTTCACGAAATCAAAACGATCGTCTTCATCAAAACGGTGCATGATATAGAAATAATTATGACTTGCTAAATAGATAGCCAACGGTTCATCGATAATAGTTGCCATGTTAGCGGGGACCACCGGTAAATCGAATTTGTGTTTACCAAATTGAATCGATGTATCACATTCTTTTCGACTCTTAACGATACATTTTGCAGGAATTAACTGGACGTCTTCGTAATCAAATGCGCGCATAGTAGATAGTACCTCATTTCTGTTTTCTTTCTGACTCTAATAATATATCATAGAAGGTGTCAAAGAAGAAAAGATTTCCATCCGAGTAATAGGAAAATGGTTTTTGACTGTATTTCACTTGAGTTTGTTAAAGATTAGAATATACTAATAAAATACAAGGGAGTTTGAATATGAAAAACACAAAAAGAATTGCTTATTTAGGGGTCTTAATTGCAGTCATCGTTGTTTTAGCAGCAGTACCACAAATCGGGTTTATCCAAATACCACCGTTATCATTAACGATTGTTCATATTCCTGTAATCATTGGAGCAATTGCTTTAAAAGGAAATGCTGGAATAATTTTATCACTTGCCTTTGGGGTTGCATCCTGGGCAGTTGCCTCAACCAGAGGAGCAGCATCGGATTTGTTGTTTATGAATCCATTAATTTCCGTGTTACCTCGAGTTATCTTTGGAATTGTCTTAACAGGACTAGTGTCTCTTATAGGTAAAGTAAACATAAGCGATGCTTTGAAGAATGGAATTATTGCTTTAGTAGGCAGTTTAGCCCACTCGATAATTGTACTCTTTGCGCTAATGGTATCGATTGGGTTGAGTTCAAGCAATTTGTTCTCACTAGACAATTGGGGACTTCTCTTAGGGGCTTTCTTTGCTTTGAATGTCATTGGTGAGGCAATCGCTAGTGTCATTATTAGTGTTCCTGTTGTAAAGGCATTGAAATCAGTAATTGACTAATCTGCTCGGTTAGTCTTTTTTAATGAACTCTTTTTGCTATAATAAAACAAAGGAGTTTTTTTATGAAAATTGTCATAGTTGGCGCTGGTAAAGTTGGTACCCAGCTCTGTGAAGACTTGAGTAATGAAGGACACGATATTGTCCTCATTGAGTTAAGTGACTATAAATTGAACCAAGTCATTGATAAAGTTGACATCACAGGAATTGTTGGCAATGGAGCCAATATTCAAATATTAGAAGAGGTCAACATGAGTGATGTGGATGTTTTCATCGCCGTCACTCAAAAAGATGAAATTAACTTGTTATCAGCGGTTATTGCTAAAAAAATGGGAGCAGAGAACACGATTGTTCGCGTTCGTAGTACTGAATACAATGATCACTTAGCATTTATGAAAGAAAGCTTTGGAATCTCGTTGATGATGAATCCCGATCATCAAGCAGCTTCTGACATTATTCAAACCCTTCAATATCCTTCTGCTCACAATGTCGAATCTTTTGCGAGCAATCGTGTTAATTTAGTAGAGTTTGTTGTCGAGAACCATAGCTCACTTATCAATCAGCCTTTGTTGTCATTTCGAAACAATTATGGCAATGTCCTAGTCTGTGTCATCTTAAGACAGGGTACTGTCATTATTCCTGATGGTAGTTACAGTATTCAACAAGGGGATCATATTTATGTTACTGGTAATCCCAAAGACATTCGAGAATTTTTGTTTCGTGTGAATGGTAAACATAAAGTGAAACAAGTGTTGATTGTTGGGGGCGGAAACATTACATTCTATCTATGTCAGTATTTTGAGAAGCTAAAAATCAATGTCAAGGTGATTGAGAACAATCCAGAAGTAGCGAGAAGATTAGCCGAACGGTTTGAACATTTCGAAATTATCTTGGGCGATGGTACGAATCAAGATTTTTTAATTCATCAAGGTCTTGAACACTATGATGCGCTGGTTTCATTAACAGGCATTGATGAAGAAAATATTCTCATATCAATGTTTGCGAGTCAACACGGAGTAAATCGAATTGTGACCAAAGTGAATCGTCGAGATTTATTAAAAATTGTAGGCGATGTTGGGCTACAAACCATTATCACCCCTAAAAGTATTGTAGCCGATCATATGATTAGTGTTGTTCGTGCTCTACATAATTCAAAAGGGTCAAACGTCGAAGCACTGTATCGCTTAATTGATAATCGGGTCGAAGCCTTACAGTTTAAGGTAAGCAATCAATCAAAGGTTATTAATCAACCCCTGAAGGATTTAATCACCAAAAAGAATCTTTTGATTGCTTATATAATCCGTAACAATGAACTCATTTTTCCAGGAGGAATGGATTGTATTCAAGCAAACGATTCTGTAATTGTTGTTTCAACGACAACGCTATCAGATCTGGATGATATTCTCGCATGAACTTTTCACTCATCAGGCAGTCTCTAGGAAGACTGATGCAGATCTTAGCACTGTTACTAGCATTTCCACTGGTAGTTTCTTTAATTTACCAAGAAGAACTGATCAATCAAGTTAGTTTTCTCATTCCAATAGGAGTTTTGGTTGTATTAGGGTCGCTGTTCTCAATGAAAAAACCGACTCCGAAACGACTCACACCCAAAGATGGACTGGCCATTGTTTCCCTGGTTTGGATTATCTATTCCTTAATTGGGGCTTTACCATTTGTGTTGTCACAACAGATTCCATCGTATATAGATGCGGTCTTTGAAACTATGAGTGGCTTTACAACAACAGGATCATCCATTTTGAGTGATGTTGAACGACTAAGTCATTCGATGTTGTTTTGGCGAAGCTTTACCCATTTAATTGGGGGAATGGGTGTTCTGGTCTTTGCTTTAGCAATATTACCAGCAGGGGGAGGCGATTTAGTCCATGTGATGAAGGCAGAAGTGCCTGGTCCTACTTTTGGTAAACTCGTAAGTCGTTTACGTCATACGGCCAGAATTCTCTATCTGATTTATCTAGTTCTAACTCTTGTCTTAATTATCGTTTTGTCTTTTGGAAAAATGCCACTGTTTGATGCAATTCTTCATTCCTTTGGAGCAGCTGGAACCGGTGGTTTTGGAATTAAGAACAGTAGCATTGGGTTTTATCAAGATCCCTACTCAGAAATTGTTCTTGGGATAGGGATGATTGTCTTTGGTGTGAACTTCAACTTGTACTATTTTATCTTATTGAAAAAAACAAAAGAGTTCTTTAAGTCTGAAGAACTTCGCTGGTACTTAGGAATAATGATTGTTGCTATGCTTCTAATCTATATTAATATTGCAACTCAATTTGATTTAACACAATCCACTGC
>JAAYEW010000149.1 GCA_012728555.1 Erysipelothrix sp. | reverse complement strand
TAAACCACTCGGCCAATCCTCCAGTGCTTGTATATTATACACAAACTTTAGATAATTTCAAAGGTGTGTCGTCGATAATCATTTCAAAATTTTAGGTAAACACAAAAACAACAAATCAAATTGATAATTGTTGTCATTTTTTTTATGGTAGTGTCAATAATTTTGTGTAAACTCATCTTTGTTCATTAGATAAGTATGGTGTTAGTTTTGGGGATATTGATGGTCAAACAGTTCGTTGATCTCTGCTTGAACAAGATTGAACCCCTTGTGGATTCTGTTTGAGAAACGAAGGTTGTACTGAATCATATGATCACAAACAAATCGCTCTAATGAATCCTCGTTTGGGAATTGCTCCTTCCTTTTTGTTTGTTTCTTTAGTTGTTTGTTATAACCTTCCACGATATTAGTTGAATATATCGATCGTTGTATTGATTTTGGATAATTGAGAAATGTGAAGAGATGATCAGTTCGTTGAATTAATTGTATTACTTTTGGATATTTGTTTGAGATATCATTCATGAACTTCTTTAAGAGAAGTTGGGCTTGATGCTCAGTTTGTGCCTGATAAACGTCTTTGAGTCTTGCTGCTACTTCGATTTTATCTTTAGCTCTTACTAATCTCAGTACATTTCTTTGAATATGAATCCAACAAGGTTGATAGCGGGCTTGTGGATAAACACTTAGGCAGGACTCTGTTAAACCTCTAAGTCCATCACTCACAAAGAGTAAAACTTCTTTAACACCTCTATCCTGGATATCTCGGAGCATCTCCTTGTAATTCTCGCTCGATTCACTAGGGTAAAGTCTAAAGGAAATAATTTCTTTAAATCCTTCGGGGGTAATCCCCAATAGAATGTGGAGCGCTTCTTTGTTTACACTATCTCGCCTAACATTCAAATAAGTCGCATCACAGTAAATCACTGTGTATCGTCTATTTAAAGGTCTTTCATGAAACTGTTTAACATTTTCTTCAACTAATTTGGTCATGTTAGAAATGGTCGCGGAGGTATAGGCATGGCCGTACATCTTTTCAATTAAATCAGCGATTTCAGCTGTTGTAATCCCTTTTGAGTAAAGCTGTAAAACGGTTGTTTCTAAATCGTTGGTTTGACGCTTATAAGGGGAAATGGTTTGTTGATTAAATTCGCCATTACGATCTCGTGGAATCTGTACTTGTATTTCACCGTACTTGGTTTTTAAGAATCTTGAATAATATCCATTTCTTGAGTTTCCAGAGTTGTATCCAATTGGATCATATTTCTCGTAATCAAGAAATGAGGTTAACTCAGTTTTTAGTAACTCATTCACCGCCAATTCTAATTCTTGACAAAATAATTTATCAATATCTTGACCTGATGCTACAGCGCTTAACAATCTTGTGGTAAAATGTGACATGGGAAGCTCCTTTGTTTAGTTTTTTCTCAAATCTAATTTTACAAAGTTTAGCTTCCTTTTTCTATATCTTTCTAGGAAGAGTGTTTACACAAAATATTTTATACTGTCTTTTGCTGTTGAAATGAATGTTCAACAAATATAAAACAGAAACAAAAAAACTTTTTATAATATTTTTAGGAACTCCTGTTCTGATTGCATATCATAACTAAGAGGTAAGAACATGAAGTTCAAAATAGACCCAATCCATGATGTGCTAGTTTTAATCAAGGTCATGATCCACTGGGTTTAGGGGTTCAACGATAATGTTCTTATCGATAAGACCAATTGTTGTATAGAAAGCACAATTATAACCAAGCTTAATTTTTTTGAAAAATATATTCTCTATACAAAATAAAAGAACCTTTAGTGAAGTTAAATGTTCATTTATTCCAAAAATCATGATAATAAATTATGTGTTAACAACCTGAGAAATATGATTTATATTGAAATAACTTTGGATAGATTTTATAAACTCTTTTTCTCATAAACAATCTTGCCATCAAAGATGGTAGAAATAACATAGACATTTTTGAGATTACTTGGATTGGTGTTGAAGATGTTCTCGCTAAGAACAGTAATGTCAGCGAGTTTTCCAATTTCTAAGGAACCAAGAATGTTTTCACGGTTTAAGTTGTATTGACCATTGACGGTCCATGCTTTTAGAAGCTCTGTAATAGTGAGTGCGTTTTGTGGGTTGAATGGTGTATTGCTGTCCAAAAAGAGGTTGTAAACTGAATGATAAATTGAGTTAGGAATATTGTCATAGAGAAGTGGAAGATCTGTAGCACATGAAACAATTACATTGTTATCAACCATATCTCGTCGATTCCAGTAGTCTTTTCTTCTGTCTACACCAAGTTTAAGATCGATTGTATCTAATTTTTCTTGTTGACTATATAGCGACATAATCTGTGGGTAGATTTCTGCAACAACCCCTAGTTCTCCCATTTTCTTGTAATCGTATGAATCTGAGTATTCTAAATCAGTTATGGAATGACGATTTATAAGTTTACCATTTTCGTCCTTTTTACATTCATTGAAAATTTCTAAACATTTATATATGGCACCATCTCCTTGGGCATGAAGTGAAAATCTAAAATCATTTTCATCAGCTAAGATAGTATGGTTTTTTAGCGTTCCCCAATCAATGCTTTTATCGCAGATTGAATTAGAATTCTTATAT
>JAAYEW010000148.1 GCA_012728555.1 Erysipelothrix sp. | reverse complement strand
AGGTGCTGGACCCAGTGGTTTAGCGTGTGCCAGTGATTTAGCTCAACTTGGATATGAGGTTAGTGTTTATGATCGAGAAAGTAAAGCAGGAGGGATGGTTTTTTATGGAGTCCCTAAATATCGGTTGCCTTATGAATGGATTGAACTCGAAGTCAATAAGTTAAAAGACATCGGAGTGACTTTCCATTTCAATAAAGCTTTTGGTAACAATCTTGATTTAGACTACCTTCGACAAAATTATGAAGCAGTCTATATAGCGATTGGTGAAGAAGAAATGATGACCCTTAACATCGATGGGGACCATTTACCACAAGTCTATACGTCAGCTCAGTATCTAAAATTAGTAACAACTGATCACATGGAAACAATAAGTAATTTCAAGAAGGTTGTCGTAATTGGTGGTGGAAACACATCCATGGATTGTGCTCGAAGTGCTTTAAGACTTGGTGCAGAAGTTCTAGTTAGTTATCGTCGTCGTCAAGAAGATATGCCAGCTAGTAAAAAAGAAGTTGAAGACGCAAAAAAAGAAGGTGTTAAGTTTATGTTCTTAACATCGCCTATCAAAATCATTGGTTCCAGTCATGTAGAAGCAGTTGAGATGGTTCAAAGAGAAGTGATAGGAGATGCTGGTCAGCATCGTCAAGAAACTCAACTGATAGAAGGTTCAAATTTTATTGTTGACGCAGACTGCATCATTATGGCTTTAGGCAGTAAACCCAATCGTACCTTAAGAACGAAGCATTTAAACCTTGATATAGACTACAAAGGACTGGTTGTGACTAACAGTAATTTTGAAACATCAGAAGAAAGGGTCTATGCTGGAGGGGACATGGTTTTAGGAGCGGATACCGTCGTACGAGCAATTGATACTGGGAAAAAGGCAGCTAAAAGCATTCATCAAAAATTAAGTAATAACTAAATAAGGTTCAAACAGAGATGTTTGAACCTTATTAATTGTAAACAAGTAGTTTAGGCAACCTTGGCATAAAGTGAGTCAAGACCTCATTAGGGATTGTATCCAATTCTTTAGCTAATTGGTAGATGTCGTGACCTTCACCAATGATTTCTATGTAGTCATTTTCCATAATTTCATCAACTGCACTCACATCAACCATCAATTGATCCATACACATTCTACCTACTGGAGTTAAATAGTGTTCTTTATATTTGTATTTAAAGTTTGTTTTATGAGTAGCACGACTCAGTCCATCTCCATAGCCAACAGTAACAGTCGCTATTTTGCAGTCTTTCTCTGTTTTATTGTCAATCCCATACCCTATTTGAGACTGAGCTTTCACTGTTTTTACCATCGCTACTCTAGCATAGAGTGACAACACATTTTTAAAATCAGGATCATCAGGGGTTCCCGCAAAGATTAATCCAGGACGAGTATATTCATACGCATGGTGACCATAATTCAGAATTCCATAAGAGTTGTATAAATGAGTGTGTCCAACTGTAATGTTGTTATTATGTAAATAATCAAGCACTCGATCATATTCACTAATTTGAAATTCATTCATTCTCAGTGCTTCCTGTGAATATTCGTCCGAAGCTAATAAGTGAGAATAAGTACCGGTAATGTCAATGGAAGAATTTAGGTATAAATCTTTGATGGACTCGAGCTGTTCAAAAGTATCAATCTTAAATCCTAAGCGGTTCATTGCCGTGTTGATTTTAATCTGTCCTTTTAATAGAGTATGATGTTGACCAAATTCAATCATTTTTAAGGAGTAAGAATCTGAAATAACTGTTTGTTCAATATCATAGGTGACAAGTTCATGAAAACGATCTGGATCGGTATAGCCTAAGATTAAGATTTTTTGATCAATACCAATACGTCTTAGTTCGATAGCTTCATCCAGTGTCGATACCGCAAAAAAATCACATCCTAATTCTTGTAGAAGTATGATTGCATCGAGTCCTAACCCATAAAACTGATCTTTAACGATTGCCATGATTTTAGAACCATGAGACTTTAGTAACAGTTGTTCATAGTTGTGTCGTAATGCTTGACCATCAATCTCTAAATAACTTCTATCGTTCATGTTGGTTTAGAGCATTTTCTATCAGTGTCACAATGATGTCTTTATAACTGATACCAACAGCTTTCATCATCGATGGGAAACGAGAATGTGATGTAAATCCTGGAATAGTGTTGATTTCGTTGAAATAAAGATTTCCGTTATTTCCATAAAAGAAATCAACTCTTGCAAAACCTTTGCAATCAAGCAGTCTGAAAATCTTTTTCGCAATCTTCTTGGTTTGTTCTTGGATATCTAAAGGAACTCTAGCTGGGCAATGAATCTGAGCATCTTTAAAGGCATATTTTGCTTCAAAGTCAAAGAACGTAGTATGAAGCTCAATTTCGTCGACTTCACCAACAAGAAGTTCGTTCTTATCTTCAAGAACAGCACAGCCCAGTTCTACTCCTTCGATGAACTCTTCAATAACAACTTTACTATCGAATTTCAGTGCATCTCTTAATCCTTCATAAAATTCGTTGTAATCCTGAACAACACTAATTCCATAGGAACTACCTTCACGAGCAGGCTTAATAATCATTTTTTGCCCAAGATAGCGCACTAACTCTTCATAATCTGATTCACTAATTAATTGTTTCAATGTCCGATATTTTGCTTTTGTTATTTTTTCTAAATCTAATAAACGGTGAGTTAAATCTTTGTCATAACAAAGAATCGATGATTCTTGGTCACAGCCTGTATAAGCAATGCCTCCTTGTTTTAAAATTGCTTGTAAAACACCATCTTCACCATATTTACCATGAATCATATTAAAGACAACATCAACTTTAAAGGGTTGTCCATTATCGACATAGAAGAATTTAGATTCTGTACCAGGTCTTACCATCACTTCACGTAAGGTTGGATTTTTAATCCACGTATCGTTTTCGATTTCTTCAGGTTTGAAATCACCGCGATACCAAAAGCCATCTTTTGAAATAACGATTTGAATCAATTCATATTCTTCTTTTGGAAAGTTTTGTAACACTGAATAAGCAGAGGATAAAGACACGGAATATTCACTGCTCTTTCCACCAAATATAACTGCAACTTTCATTTTTTTAATCTCCTTTTTTAAACCATCGATTACTTCCCATAATCTTAATGAGTTCGAGGCTTTAAACAGCATTGTTGTGGATTGTTGAATCCATGGTTTTAAGCTTCGAATTAAATTCTCTTTGTTATCAAAATGTTCACCAATAATTAAGTGACCTTCGTGATAATAACGACTTAAGTCTCCATAGGTGTAGACTCGATCAATTTTCAGTGTTGCTAGAAATTGACCGATTTGTTTGTGATAGTTGACTTCATCATCCCCTAAATCCAACATGTCTCCTAATATCGCAATTTTTAGTCCATCGTTTTGATAGTCATTGAGCAGTTGTAATGAAGCTTCTAAACTCTCTGGATTTGATTTATAAGAATCATCAATAACGACAGCTTTGTTAATCATCAACAGTTCGTTGCGTTTTTGAGTGAGTTGTAAGTGCTTGAGTTGGTGAAGAATGACATCCTTTTCAACATTGAATCGCAAGGCGGTTAATATCGCGGCGGTAACATTTTGAGCTTGAAACTGTCCAATCAACGATGCCTCAATTGGTTGGTCAAACAATCTTTCAACATAGAAAACGATTGAATCGATGAATTGATTGACATTGGAAATCACAAAATCATTGGTAGGGTTGTGTCCATACGATACTTTTTCTTGAGGGATATTAAGAATAGATACTTGTTCTTTTAACAGTTTGTGATCACCGTTATAAATAAGGATGCCATCCTCTTTTAAGTGATTGGTAATTTCAAGTTTTGCTTTAACGATATTCTCTTCAGTTTTAAGATCTATCAAATGCGCTTTCCCAATGCTGGTGATGATTGAAACATCACTTGGCGCAATTTCATTAAGACGATCAATTTCACCAAGAGAACTCATTCCCATTTCTAAGACAGCGACTTCAGTGTCTTCGGGCATTCCTAAGATAGTGAGTGGTAACCCAATTTCGTTATTGAAGTTTCCCTGTGTTTTCACAACGCGATACGTTGTTTCTAATAAAGTACTAACAATATCTTTAGTACTTGTTTTTCCATTACTTCCAGTAATAGCGACTACTTTACAGCCGATGTGAGCCAAATAGTTTTTCGCAAGTAACCCTAAAGCTTCGGTTGTATCATTCACGATGATTAAGGGACTTTTAAAGGTGGAATAATCCAGTTCTTTACTAAATAGAGAAATTAATGCTCCTTTTGAGAATGCTAAGTCGACAAAGTTGTGACCATCAAATTGTTCCCCTTGAATAGGAATGAATAGTTGAGCACCATCCATTTCGCGAGTATTGATACTGACTTTTGTAACTTCTAGATCATCAACGGTGTTAATCAAGGTTCCATTGACCCAGGATGCTAGTTGCTTAAAGGTTGTTTTAATCATAAAAACCTCATTTCTTATCACACTATATTATACCTTAAAAGATGCTTAGTTGGTACGTGTTCTAAATTATCTCTTGTTTTTATTTTGAGAATAGAGATAATGGATATGAGGTAGTTTTATGAAAGAAAATATATTAATAACAATTCTTTTTATCTTATTGTTAGTAGGTTGTTCAAGCGAGCCAGCTGTTCAATCAAAAACAGTTGAAGAAGTTTTGATTAATGATGGAATCTACCAAGGACAAGCACCAGGCAGAAACGGTGTTGTTATTGTCGAAGTAAAAATTGAGTCACAAGTTATCACAGACGTTCGAATTGTCAATCACCAAGAAGACACTCGGTATGTTGCGGAAGTAGAAGTTGCGATTGTAGAAATTCCTGAAAGAATTGTTAAATCGAATTCGACACAGGTTGATGTTGTATCAAAGGCGACGGTAACCTCCAAAGCAATTATGAAAGCGGTTGAGGATGCAATAACTAACGCAAAATAATTATAAACAACACGATTTATTCGTGTTTTTGGTAAAAGAAAGGGATTCGTTGTGAATCTTTC
Source organism: Erysipelothrix sp. (assembly GCA_012728555.1). GTDB lineage: Bacteria > Bacillota_I > Bacilli_A > Erysipelotrichales > Erysipelotrichaceae > DUUI01. The sequence goes on along the minus strand of JAAYEW010000148.1, from coordinate 281 downwards.
AGGCTGTTGACAAGTAATTTGTCAACAGCCTTTCATTTTTTAAATAACTTTTGAAAAAAGACCTCCCTAACCTATACATTATAATACAAACAAAGATATAGAATATGAGAGGTCTCGGTATGTTAACTCCTAAAGATGGTCTTGATTCAACACCTCTTTGGAGCTAAAAGTTTCAACCAACCCTGTCACTTTTGTGCTGCTCAAAACATGAAAAAGATTGGCTTAATCATAGCAATTAGAGAAGCCAAGAAAAACGAGTCTTTAACGTTTCATCTTTCTCT
>JAAYEW010000147.1 GCA_012728555.1 Erysipelothrix sp. | reverse complement strand
TGTTAACTCATTAGCAATGACAACTGTACGAGTTGTGTTAGAATCTCCCCATTTTCCTTTATGGTTATCTTGACCAATGGTTGGAGCGAGATGCCATCCTTTATCTAGTGCTTGAGTATAGTATTGATAACTTGGGAAATAGCCTGAACTTCCAACTAATCCTTCACCGTTACCAACTTCAATCAGTTTAATCTTATTGTCAATAGCTGGATCCCAGTAACCAAAATCATTAAAGGTACCAAAAGTGTTTCCTGGATGATTAAACATTGAGAAACTACCTTCTTGTTGTTTCAATAAATCATAATATCTCATTAAGACTTGTTCATGAGAACTAGATTTACTATTTAATAATGGATTATTTCTTGAGACAAATCCATTGGTGTTAAAGGTATTTATATGACCAGGACCACCAGACCATGTCATCTCAAATCCAGCAAATGAAACGAATTTTCCATCATTGTTTGCTGCATTGATTTGATTCTTATAAGTTTCCCACATACTGTTTGGTGCAGCTGTTTTTGAAGGTAAACCTGATTTTGGATTATCAAAAGTTCCTAAATTAGTTGCGGAATCAAAATAGTTTGAGTGATCTGTTACCGCAAAGAAATCCAATTGATGGGCATTTCTAGCATATTCCAAAGCTTGTACTAATGTTCCAGTTCCATCTGAATATTCAGCTGTATGGGAGTGGATTTGACCAAAATAGAAATTATAAAGTGCCTTTCCAATTGTAAATTTCCACGTATAAACACCAACTTCTTTATCTTCACGAGTAATTGTTACTGCCGCATTAACTACCCCATCTTCAAGTGGTTTAGTTGGTGTGTAGGTTGCTTTATCGCCATCAACAATCATGTCAAATGTTTCATTGTTAAGCGTTAATTTAACAACAGGATTGCTACCAGCATTCGTAAAGATTACTTCGATAACTGGTTTCTTGTTGTCATTAGTAGCTGTATTAGGCGCTGGTTTAACAGATTTAATTTCGGGTTTATCACTAACTTCAACAATTTTTTCTAAACTAGATTCTAAACCGTTAACGTCAACTGCTTTAAAGACTAACGTTATTGTTCCAGCCGTAATTAAGTGAGCAGGAACCGTAATATCATATTTTCCAGTCTCAGCATTAAATCCTACTTCCAGAGGGTCTGCACCATTGACCGAAAGTGTTACTGATTTAACTCCTACATTATCTTGAACATCAATGTTGGAGATAACGTAACTTTCTCCAATTTTTGGAGGAAGTAATGATAAATCACCAAATACTGGTGGAGTTACATCATTGGCAACAATATAGTCGCTACTACGACCTACTCTTAATTGGTATGTTGTATTGTATTTTGATGCACCTGCTAAGAGATGAACTACTTCCCCTTCTTTAACACCTGTAGGGAAAGCTGCACCTCTATAAACTTGATACTTATTGCCATCAGCATCGGTAATGGTTGTGTTACCTAAGGCATTATAAGCTCCTAGTGTCACGTTACTAACCTTCACAAACTCAGACAAATATTTGTCTTTACCATCATTTAACTGTTGGATGGTTACTTCTTGTGGCTTATATGGTACATCTGAGCGTAACACTTCAATCTTTGATACTGATCCGAGTTGTGGAACTGCACCATAGAGTGATACTGTTCCAGTAACTTTTACTATATCTCCTAGAATGTATTTATCAATATTTGTGAAATCAAAGATTTGGAATCCATAGATTTCACCATCAATTGTATCTTGAACAAGAATAGAGTTTCCTCCATAAATATAAGCAACTGATCCAATGATTGTGTGTGTTCCACTTGTTAGGACTTGTGCATCTTTTAAAGAAGTAACCCCAGAAACTAATTCAGAATTATCTATCGGATCAAATACTGTAGGAACTAACACGACATCGTCTTTAGACAATATTCTAATCTGTGGTGTTCCATCGAAATTATCAATAAATCCTTTGACATCTACTTTACTTCCAGCAACAATAGCTGGGTCCGCTGGAGTAGGAATTTTATAAGATGTAATCTTTGTACCATCCGACCCAGTAAAGGTTGTTGTTCCTGCTGTATTCAATGTGCTTAATGTCACTGATTTTAATAATACTAAATGACTCTCAAGATTTGATAAGTTGTTTTCTACTTCTGCTGGTGTCTTAATTAGTGCAGTAGGTAAAACATTATTTGAACTGATGACTTCATATGTAGCTCCAGCTCCCATTTGCTTTAACTGTTTAAACACTGCTGTTTGTCCAGATACTTTGACTCTATCGCCAACTTTAAATGAATTTGCAGTTGGTTTATATAATAAAATTGCTCCGGTTTCATCTTGAATCCAGGCTCTATCAGAACCTATTCCAGTAATGATTCCGGTAATGATCACTGGTGATGCTACAGGTAATGCTCTTGCATCAGCAATTTTATAGTGACCTTCATCAAGAATTTCTTTTACCCATGAAGCATCTTTAATCTTCAATTGATAGCCAGATTTTGGATTGTCTTTATGGTATTGAGT
>JAAYEW010000146.1 GCA_012728555.1 Erysipelothrix sp. | reverse complement strand
TTGACTCCTTTATAAAAAGAAGATACCCTCAGGTTAGTGAAGGTATCTTTTCTTGTTTTGTTAATTGAAACTACTTTTTGTTATAAAAAGTATCCATTCCACGATAGACAGCTAATTCACCAAGCTCATCTTCGATACGAAGAAGTTGATTGTATTTAGCAAGTCTGTCAGTACGGCTCATTGAACCAGTCTTAATTTGACCAGCATTAAATGCGACAGCGATATCAGCAATTGTTGTATCTTCTGTTTCACCAGAACGGTGAGAAACAACAGCTGTATAGCCATTTTTCTTAGCAAGTTCCATTGCATCAAATGTTTCAGTTAATGTACCAATTTGGTTAACTTTAATTAAGATAGAGTTAGCAATTCCTTTTTCGATACCTTCTTGAAGAATCTTCGTGTTGGTCACAAATAAGTCATCTCCAACGATTTGAACTTTGTCAGCTAAGCGATCTGTTAGCTTTTTCCATCCATCCCAGTCGCCTTCAGCAAGTCCGTCCTCGATAGAAACAATTGGGTATTTTTCAACAAATCCTTCAAACATTTCGATCATTTCTTCAGAAGTTAAGACAGCTCCACCACTTTTAGCAAGAACATATTTTCCATCTTCATAAAATTCAGAAGCAGCAACATCCATTGCGATCGCAATTTCTTCACCAGGTTTGTATCCAGCACGTTTGATTGCTTCAACAATAACTTCAAGTGGTTCTTCATTTGAACTTAAGTTCGGCGCAAATCCACCTTCATCACCAACTGCAGTCACATGTCCTTTTTCTTTAAGAACTTTCTTTAATGCATGGAATGTTTCAGCACCCATACGAATCGCTTCTTTAAAATTAGGAGCTCCAATAGGCATAATCATGTATTCTTGGAAATCAACAGAAGAATCCGCGTGTGATCCACCATTGATAACATTCATCATCGGAACTGGAAGTTCTTTTGCATTGAATCCACCAAGATATTTATAAAGTGGCATTCCAGAATAATCAGCAGCAGCAATAGCTGCAGCCATTGATACACCAAGAATCGCATTAGCACCTAGCTTACTCTTTCCTTCAGTACCATCTAAATCAATCATCACTTGGTCAATAACATTTTGATCACGAACATCAAGTCCAATGACAGCATCCGCAATAATTTCATTAACATTTTCAACTGCTTTTAAGACACCTTTTCCTAAGAAACGGCTCTTATCACCATCACGTAGTTCAAGAGCTTCTCTAGTTCCAGTGGATGCTCCACTTGGAACCATCGCACGTCCAAATGAACCAGATTCAGTTGTTACTTCGACTTCAATCGTAGGATTTCCACGAGAATCCATGACCTCGCGTGCATAGACATCAATAATAATTGGCATGTTAAATTATCCTCCTTCTTTTGTGTTATTTAACTGCTTCAACAATTTCTAAGAATGAATCAACCTTAAGAGATGCACCACCAATCAGTGCTCCATCAATATCCGGTTGAGCCATGTATTCTTTAATGTTACTTGGCTTAACGCTACCACCGTATTGAATCCGAATAGCTTCAGCCACTTCTTCATTAAATACTTTCTTAAGTTCGTCTCTAACAAGAGCACAGGTATTTTGAGCAATTTCAACAGTCGCAGACTTACCAGTACCAATTGCCCATACCGGTTCATAAGCCACAACAATTGATTGAACATTCCCCTCAACACCAACCAAACAATCATGAACTTGACGACGAACGACTTCTTCTGTCTTTCCAGCTTCAAATTCTTCTAGCAGTTCACCAACACAGACAATTGGTGTTAAGCCGTGTTCTAAACACGCTTTAACCTTTTTATTAATTTCTGCATCTGTTTCATTGAAATATTGACGACGCTCTGAGTGACCAAGAATCACCCATTCGACATTCAATTCTTTCAACATTTCAATTGAGATTTCCCCAGTATATGCACCACTTGGTTGATAATGAACATTTTGTGCAGCAACAATTAAGTTTGAAGCATGTTCACGAGCAGCAGCTAATGCTGTATACGTAGGAGCAATCCCAAAATCTGCCCCATCATGAAGGTTACCATCGACTGCTTTCACAAAGTCGATTGCTTCCTTTGATAGTTTATTCATCTTCCAGTTTCCAATAATAATTGATTTACGCATATTGACTACTCCTTATCTTTGATCGCAGCAATCCCAGGAAGTGTTTTTCCTTCTAAGAATTCCATCGATGCTCCACCACCAGTAGAAATGTGAGTGAATTGATCTTTAAAACCTAGTTTAATTGCTGCAGCAGCAGAATCTCCACCACCAATAATAGTATTTGCTTCAGGCAATTCAGAAATTGCTTTACAGATTTCTAGTGTTCCTGTCGCAAACTTGTCAAATTCAAAAACACCCATTGGACCATTCCAAACAACTGTCTTTGCGCCTTCTAATTCTTTCTTAAAGAGTTCAATTGACTTAGGCCCAATATCAAGTCCTTGCCAATCCGCAGGAATTTGATTAGAGTCAACAACTTTTGATTCAGCATCTTCCGCAAAATGAGTAGCAACGACTGTATCAACTGGTAGAACTAGTTTCCCAGCTCCTTTTGCCATGATTTCATTCGCCAAATCAACTTTGTCAATTTCTAACAACGATTGACCAACTTCGTACCCTTTCGCTTTCATAAATGTATACGCCATACCACCACCAATAATTACTTTATCAGCGATTTGTAAAAGATTTTCAATAACCCCAATCTTGTCAGAAACTTTAGCTCCACCAAGAATTGCCACAAATGGTCTTTCAGGATTATTCAAAGCACTTGATAAGGCAGTGATTTCTTTATTAACCAAGAACCCAACCGCACTATCTAGGTAATCACAAACACCAGCAGTTGAAGCATGAGCTCTATGAACAGAACCAAAAGCATCAGAAACATAAAGATCCGCTAAGCTTGCCCAATATTTCGCTAATTCAGGATCATTCTTACTTTCACCTGGTTCATACCGAGTATTTTGCATCACAACAATTTCTTTGCTGTTCATTGCATTCACAGCTTCTTCCAATTCAGGACCACGAGTGACACTCACAAATTTAACAGGGACATCCACCAGTTCAGCTAAGCGAGCTGCTACTGGAGCCATGTTGTTTTTAGTCTTGTTAGCTTCTGTTTTCTCAGGATCTTTGTGATCAACTTTTCCTAAGTGAGAAAATAAGATAATCTTCGCATCATTTTCAAGTAAGTAATTGATTGTTGGTAACGCAGCTTGGATTCGGTTGTCATCAGTAATGACACCATCCTTTAGCGGAACATTAAAATCAACCCTTACAAGAACTTTCTTGCCATGTACGTCTAAGTCGCGTACGGTTTGTTTTGCCATAAGTTTTCCTCCTTTTTTGCCCTTTCATTATAACACCTTTAAGTATTGTTTGACACTGATTTGTTCATTCTTTGTGAAAGAATAACCAATTAAACCATAAAAAAAGTGTGATATCCAAGACATCACACTCTTAAACCAAAACGAATTAAATCTTCATTTCGACAAAGCACCTTATGGGTATCGCTTACATTGAACTGGGTCGATGTTTCGTAATTTAAACCCGATGTTTTGTAATCATATGGAAGCGATATTCTACTTCTCTCTACTAACGGATTAGGTTGAGGAATCGAAGACAGCAACGATTGTGTATATGGATGAATCGGATGATTAAAGATATCATCGACTGTTCCAGTTTCAACAAGATAACCTAAATGAATGACACCGATTCGATCAGATATATAACGAACCATTGCTAAATCATGAGCAATAAACAAAATAGCATTTCCAATTTCTTGTTGAAGTTCTTTCAAAAGTGTCACGACCTGAGCCTGTATTGAAACATCTAAAGCCGAGATCGCTTCATCAGCAATCAACAATTTAGGATTGACAATTAAAGCTCTAGCAATGCCAATCCGTTGCCGCTGACCACCAGAAAATTGATGTGGATAGCGATTAGCATGTTCTGCATTCAATCCAACTTTTTCTAACATCCACAATACTTTTTCTTCGCGTTCTTGATCATTTTTAACCATCTTGAAGTTATCAAGACCTGCCGCAACAATATCAATCACTCGTTGTCGTGGATTAAGTGAAGCCATTGGATCTTGAAAAATCATCTGCATATTCGTCCGAAGAAAATGTTCTTTTTCTTTGCTCAACTTACCACTAATGTCTTGTCCATCAAATTCAATCTGTCCATCAGTGGGTTCATACAGCCGAATCAAAGCCCGCCCGGTCGTTGATTTTCCTGAACCAGATTCACCAACCAGTCCATAGGTTTCACCAGGATATATGTCGAAATCGATACCATTCACTGCTTTAGTTGTTTGTTTTCTATTAATTCTAAAATGTTGTTTCAAGTTTCTGACCTTTAAAAGGGGTTCACTCATAAATATTCGCCTCCTTTTTCATTAAATCAATTCGCTCTCTAAGAGCTGCCGGCATCTCTACCTTTGGTGCTCTTTCATCGAACAACCACGAACTGACACGGTGTTTGCCACCAACATTGAACTGCGGTGGAAACTCTTGAAAATCAATGTTAAGAGCATAAGGATTTCGAGGGGCAAATGGATCCCCTTTAATTTCTTTCATCAGGTTTGCTGGTGTCCCAGGAATTGGTTGTAGTTGACCTGATTTTGTATTGAGATCAGGCATTGATGATAGCAATCCCCACGTGTAAGGATGACGTGGATCGTAAAAGATTTCTTCGACTGACCCTTTTTCAATAATTCGACCAGCATACATCACAGCTACATAATCAGCGACTTTAGCAACTACCCCTAAATCATGAGTTATATAGATTACAGAGAGTTCTTTTTCTTTTTGTAACTGTTTAATCAACTCCAATATTTTAGCTTGAACAGTCACATCCAAAGCAGTTGTAGGCTCATCGCAAATCAAGATTTGAGGATCACAAGCCAACGCAATCGCAATGACAACCCGTTGTCTCATCCCTCCTGATAATTGATTCGGATATTGACGATAAACAAGTTCAGGGTTATTTAATCCAACATCCTCAAGCAGTGATAGCACCTTCTTCTTCGCATCTTTTTTATTAGTCGTAGTATTATGAAGAATTGTTTCTAAAACTTGATTACCAATTCTCATGGTTGGATCAAGAGATGTCATCGGATCTTGGAAAATCATAGCTATTTTCTTTCCCGACAAATGTTTTCTAATTTCGAGATTGCTCATTTGTGTAATCTCATAACTTTTATTTGTCTCTACATCTTTGAAATTAATAAACCCTTCCGTTACTTTCGCATTCTTATCCAGTATTCCCATAATCGCTTTCATTGTTACTGATTTTCCTGAACCGGATTCTCCAACTAAAGCAATGGTTTCATTTTTAAACAAGTCAAAATCAATTCCTCGGATAGCTTTTAACTCCCCTGCATCAGTTTGAAAGGAGATGTAGAGATTTCGAATCGCTAAGATTCTGTTAGGTATTTCTTTTAAAAACATACAATTCCTTTCTAACGATCTTTCATCGTAGGATCAAAAGCATCCCGTAGTCCATCCGCTAATATATTGAAACTAAACATTATAATCGATAAAACCACGGTCGGAACAATGACTAAATAAGGAGAGACTAAGAACGACTTAAATCCTTCATTAATTAATACACCTAAAGATGCTTGTGGAGGTTGAAGCCCAAGCCCAATAAATGCTAGGAAAGCTTCTGTAAAGATAGCACTTGGGATTGAAAACATACTCATAATAATGAGTTGTCCTATGATATTTGGTAAGATTTCTTTCAAAATAATTGTCTTGTCGGATGAACCTAACGTTTTCGATGCCATCACAAATTCTTGTTCCTTTAGACGAAGTACTTGAGCCCGAGTGACCCGTGACATTCCAATCCATCCTTTAATAATTAAAGCAATCGTAATGGAAACAACTCCTGGTCTCAACAACAAAACTAGTAAGGTCACAATGACAGTATCTGGAACTCCGTTTAAAATTTCAATAAACCGTTGCATCACCATATCGACTTTTCCACCATAATATCCAGACACTAAACCATAGGTCACACCAATAATTAAATCAATGATGATGGCTAAAAATGCCATATAAAGAGATACCCGGGTCCCTTCCCAGACTCGAACCCATTGGTCTCTACCCATCGTATCGGTCCCAAAGAAATAGTATCCTGTAATTCCTCGTTCTTGATACATATTGACGTTATACTTCGTGCCATCAAAAATGCCTAAGTTTTCCAGTAATGGAATTCTTGGGACAACATTGGCATGCTCTACAATTTGTGATTGATACGTATGAGAGGAGAGCATTGGAGCAACAATTGCTAAAAAGATAATGAATGCTATAGCGAAGAATGCATATTTCGCTCCTCTTTTTTTAGTGAAACGCGACCAGACATCTCGGATGAAGTTTGGGTGGGATTGAATAATGTCGTGATGTTCATAGAATGTGCTTTCCGCAAATTCAAAATCACTTCTAATTTCTTTTTCCATTATCTTTCTCCTTTCGCTAAGCGAATGCGTGGATCAATAATGCCATACAAGATATCAACAATTAACATGACCGCAATAAACATGACAGAATATAAGAAAGCAATAGCCATGACAATGTTGTAGTCATTAAATTGAATCGCATTGATGAATAGTTCACCCAGTCCTGGAATACCAAAGATTTTTTCGACAACAAGTGACCCTGTCATTAAATTAACGACCAAGGGTCCTAAGACTGTTATTACTGGAATGAGTGCATTACGAATTCCGTGCTTGAAAATTGTTTTCGCTTCAGAAAGTCCTTTCGAACGAGCGAGTTGAATATAGTCAGAGTTCAATACTTCTAACATTTCTGATCTTAAAAACCTTGAAACAGTTGCTATTGTAAACATTGACAATGAAATAACTGGCAAGATTGATGAGACAGCTTGTCTTGAGTTGTCCCACAAGACTGGAACCCAACGCCATTGAAAAGCAACAATGTAGACCAGCACTAACGCAAACACATACGATGGAATACTGACTCCTGCTACCGCAATGGTGCTGGTTAAAGTATCAATCCATGTGTTGTGCTTTAAACTAGCGATAATTCCTAAGACTGCTCCAACTAAGGTTCCCAAGACAACGGCTTGAGCACCTAATGTAAAGGAAATATCGGTTCTTCCCTTTAGTAAATTCGATACTTTTGCGTCCTTTTGGATGTTATAAGAAACCCCAAAGTCACCTTGTACCATAAGCGATGTATATTTAACAAACCGTTCTAATATCGGTTTATCAAGTCCATATTTTTCATTGATGAGTTCTCGTTGTTCTGGTGTAATTTTGTCATCATTAAATGGTGACCCAGGCATTAAATCCAGCATTAAGAAGAGGATAAAGGTAATTACAAAGAGAGTAACGACCGATACTGAAATTCTTTTTAAAATATATTTAATCATAGGCCCTCCTGAGTACAAGAGGGAGCCTTCGCCCCCTCACTGTTATTTAGCTATGTCCGCAAAACGGTAAGTATAGGAAGCACCTGTTGCACGGTAGATAACACCGGATACTTTAGGGTTCCATAATGTTGTTTGTCCTACTTGGTAAATTGGGATTGGTCCTTGTCCATCCGCAAGTAGTACTCTTTCAGCTTCTTTCATGACTTCCCAACGCTCTTGAACTGGTAAATTACCATTGATTGCTTTATCAATCAACGCATCGTATTCAGGATTAGAGTATCCTCCAAAGTTGTAACTTGTTCCGGTCACATACATATCTAGGTATGTCATTGGATCTGGATAATCTGGTCCCCAACGGTGTAAGGCTAGTTGGTAGTTTCCTTCACGTTGTAATTGAATTCTTGCTTTTTTCGGTTGAGATTTAAGTTGAAGAGTTAATCCTTCTACATTATCTTCAACTTGAGCTTTAATGTATTCTGCTACTTTTTTAGATTCGTCTGTATCTTCAAAGAGTAGTTCTAATGTTAAACTATCGACACCTAACTCTTCGAACGCTTTTTGTCCATACTCTTTCGCTTTTTCTGGACCTTCCGTAAAGAAATCTTTACCATTGTCTTCTCTAAAGTCTTTTCCAGAAGGAGACGCTGCTAATTCTTCAGGGACAAAGTAATTGGCTCCTTGTGAACCATCTTTGAGAATAAGTTCAGCGAGTTTTGTTCGATCAACTGCGTTAGCGATAGCGAGTGTTAAATTCTTGTTGTTCAGTTCATCAACGCCTTCTAGGTTAACAGATAGAAACCACATGTAACCACCTAAAGCAACTTTGAGACGATCATCCGTACGGTATTTGTCGACAATTTCTCCAGTAATACGGACAAAGTCTGCGGCACCTGTATCAAACTCAAGAGCTGCGGATTGAGCGTCTTTCGCAATCTTGAAGGATAAAGTATCAATTTTTGTATTCGCATTGTCCCAGTACTGATCATTCTTTTCTAGTTTGAAACTATTCCCAGAAATCCATTCGACTAGTTTGTATGGACCATTGTATAGAATCGAATCTGGACTTTGAGCATAATCGGTTCCTTTTTCGGTCACGAATTTTTCGTTTTGTGGTAAGAAGGATCCAAAAGCAATGACTTTCTTGAAGAAAGGAACTTGTCTTTCTAACGTAACTTCTAATGTCTTATCGTCTAATGCTTTGACGCCTAAATCTGTTGTTGGTAGTTCACCAGCACTGACTTTTGAGGCATTCTTAATGCCGGCTGTATCCGCTATAAAGGAATATTCGCTAGCGGTTTTTGGATCAGCAAGTTTTCTCCAAGCAAACACAAAGTCGTGTGCTGTCACTGGATCACCATTGCTCCATTTCGCATCCTTCAGTTTGAAGGTGAATACTAATCCATCAGCAGAAACAGTGTCCGATTCTACTAATGCCGGTTGTTCGACTCCATCACCATCGATGTAATAGAGGCCTTCATTAATTGACCCTAAAACTTCAAATGACATTTCATCGGTTGCTAATGCTGAATCAAGCGACATAATGTCTGCATTCTTGATCAAGCGTAATTCTTTCTTATCAGACGGTGTGTTATTACCACCTGAACAGCTCGTTAGTACTAACATTAGTGCCAGTACACCTAATCCCAGTAGTTTTTTAACTTTCATTTGTATCCCCTCCCTGGTAGATAGATGGTATTTTACTCATTATTTGAAAGCTTGTCAACTGGTTTCAGAAAATAATTGCAAAATAATGTAACTTGTTATGAAAATATTTTCATTCATAAAAAAAGACAACCTTTCAGTTGTCCTGTTTCACTACTTAAAATATTTATCAATTAACGCTTCGATTGTCTTATTTTCCAACAATTTATCAATCGCAGCATTTACTTTTTCTTCAAGTTCACTATTCATTGGCATTGCTACAGAAACACCATTGAGAGGAATGATTTCATCACTCACAAATTCAAAACTAACTAGCTCATTATAGTTTTCCATAAATTCTTGAGCAACAGCGGGTTCTACCATTAAAAAATCAATTCGATCAAGTAAGATTTCTTGGACAATGGTTCCATAATCAGGTCGAGCATCAATTTTTAAATTGTATGAATCCTTAATTGCTTTCAAAGCAGATTCTTGTATCGTCCCTAATTGTGATCCCGCAACTTTTCCTTTAATATCCTCTGAGGTTTTAATTCCAGATGTTTGTTTTGTAAGTACATAGAGAGGATTTTCTCCATCGGTATAGTATGGTTTTGAGAAGATAGCTTCACGAGCAGGGTCAGGACTTAATCCAGCGATAGCTAAATCAATCGAACCAGCTTGCAATTTACCAATAAGTCCATCAAAACTTCCATCTTGCCAAATAACTTCTTGGTAACCCATCTCTTTAGCAAGAGCTTCCCCAAATTCAATGTCAAATCCAGAAAGTGTTCCATCGGGTTCAATAATTTCGTAAGGAGGATATCCTGAAGAGGTTCCTATGATTAAGGCATTCTCACTGGGTTTAGAGGCACATCCACCTAAAATGAGCAAGAGGATAAGAGTGCTTAGTAATTTTTTCATGTTAATTTTCCTTTTCTGTAAAATATTCTTTTGTCTTTATGTTGGATTGAACATAACCATTTTTAAGCTCAATCAATTGATCACTTACTTTTGAAGCAAAGTTGAGATCATGGGTAATGACAATAATTCCTAAATGATCATTGACCAATTGTCGACAGATATCGATGAATTCCTTAATCGTTTCGTTATCTAAAGCAGATGTCGGTTCATCAAAAAGTAAATATCGAGGTTCAAGAGCAATGGTACGGGCAATGGCGATTCTTTGTTTTTGTCCACCCGATAGTTCATTAGGGTAAGCATTCGCTTTTTCTTTTAAACTAAATTTTGTTAATAACTCGATTCCTTTTTGATCAGCTTCCTCTTTAGTCATGTGTTTAACTTTTCTTAACGCGAAAGTGATGTTCTGTAAGACGGTGAAGTGATCAAACAAATGCCATTCTTGAAAAACCATTCCAATTTTTTGACGATGAGCGTGGAGCGCTGCATCTGTATAGAGTAACTTTTCGTTATCAACTACAATTTCTCCTTCATCAATTGTTTCAAGACCAATTAGACAACGAAGCAGTGTTGATTTTCCCGTTCCTGAAGGACCAATGATGGAAGTAATTTGATTGGTACTAAATGTCATCGAGACTCCTTTGAGGACTTCGAGCTCGTTGAATCGTTTTTTAATGTTTTTAACTTCTAACATGATTCAGTTTCCTTTCTAGTCGAGTTCCTAGACGACTTAAAATTTTGTTAATCACATAGTAGATAATACCTACTAACAAAAGAGGTTCGAAGTATCGGTACGTACTTGTATAAATCAGTTGTTGGCGTCGCATCAAATCCGCTAGGCCAATGGTGGAGACAACCGAAGTCTCTTTGATTAAGGTAATGAATTCATTCATCAGGGCTGGTAAGATGTTTCGGACAGCTTGATAACCAATGATATGAATCGTTATGTCTTTTTTACTGATACCTAAACTGTAGGCTGCTTCAATTTGTCCTTTATCAATGTTGTCGATACCTGCTCGAATAATTTCTGACATGTAAGCAGCGGAGTTGATTGAAAAGATAAAAATTGCTGCAAACCAACTGGATGGCTTAAAAAAAGTAAGAACTTGAGGTAGCGCTAAATAAAAGAAAGCCAATTGAAAGATGACCGGGGTTCCTCTAAAAAAGTCGACAATTTCTTTGATGACGCGTGAGTACCAGCGTTTCTTGCGCATCAACATCGCAAAGATAAAGCCTAACAGACTTCCGAAGATGGATGCACTAACAGCTAGTGTCAAGGTGACGCCTATCCCTTGAAAGAGATAGGGTAAGTATTCAATAATCGATTCGAATTTAAACATTGTTAACTTTCCTTTCAAAAATATAAAAAGCCGTCCTACAAAGGACGACTTACTAAAAATCGTGGTACCACCTAAATTTGAAAACAGTTGTTTTCCTCAATTCTTTAACGCAGAAGATACGAAACAGCCTTAGTATCCTTCGACTGTTTAGCTCATAAACACGTTCATAACTTCTCTCTTCCTGCTCTTTCAGCAAACGTCAGGTCTCTTTTAAGAGTTTCATTACTACTACTTTTACTCATCGCTAATGGAGTTATTATACCTATCCTCAAAGAAGTTGCAAGTGTTTTAATAAAAATATTTTTTCACGCAAAGCTAGTGTGTTCTGTTTTCCATTTTTTGAGTGCAATATTAACCCAAAAACCGTATAGACCAAACGT
>JAAYEW010000145.1 GCA_012728555.1 Erysipelothrix sp. | reverse complement strand
TCTCAATACTTTTTTTGACAGTTTGCTCATTTCTTTTAGTTCAATTTTTCGTTTATTATCTTTACAGACTAGGATCTCTTGTTCAATTAAAAGGCAAAAACGATCACAGTAAGTTAAGGCAGCTTCCAAGGATATCTTTGTAGCATGATAGAAATCGATTTGTTTTGACGTTAATGATTTGCTTTGTAGCTTTTGATTAATCAACTCAATCATTCCGTCGTACCCTATCTCTAATATCCACGCGTGATCACTAACGATATGGCCATCTCCAGAATTTGAGATACCTCCTTTATGAAGTACTTTTTGCTTTTCTGCTAAGCACACTAATTCTGAAAAGTTTTGATTCACAGCATCTTGATGCGTGTTTTTACTCCAATAGCTGTGAATAGATCGTAGTTCTTCCTTTGTTTTGTCATCACAAATAAAGACATCGCCTGATCGTTTCTCAAAGGTATCCATTTCTTCAATGATCCAATCAATGGAGTACTCTGGAAACACTGGTGCACTAAATAATCGACTGGCTTGATTCCCAAAAAACAAGGAATCGTCAAGTAAGTAAAGGGTCATTGATTCTAAAGTTTCTTTAAACCCTTTTGATTTCTTTAAAATATAAGAATCCTCTTCATTTTCTTTAAATGCCTTTGTGTACGCAAGCGCTCTTTGTGAACAAACAGTTGCGACACGGTTTTGAAGTACTTCTCGTAGATTGTCGATTCTAAACAAATCAATTTCTTGATCATTTATTTTCATTTCTAATGGTTTGATCATGAAATACCTCCTCGACAGTATTATAGCACCAACAACGATGTTTTCAATCAAATTCAGTCATTATCAATCAAATTATTTCTTATACCATCCAAAATCTGTCAAACACTGTTCGATATTGGTTTCTAAGTCGTATAATTCAATACCATTGTTCGATATTTTTTGGTTGGATAACCGATAATCACGCGGTAGATCGTTGTATTTTTCTTCGTTTCTTAAAATATATTGATCGATTTCTACTTCGTCTTTTGTAAAATAGGATGCAATGAGTCGAGCACTTTCATATGTGTTTAGGTTGTTCATCGCACTGAAGTTATAAAGTCCTTTCTCTAGGTTTACAATTTTATCAAAATGATTAGCAAGATGTTGTGCATACGTTAAACCTCTAAATTCATTAACCGTAAACTGCGTTGGTATTCGATGGAGTAAAGCATTCATGACATTTTTGACTAGATTTGGGCTAGCTGTTACACCTGGATAATCCAAACCGAACATCCAGGATAATCGTAATAACACGAAATCATGACACTGATTTTTGATGATTTCATCTGCTTCAATTTTGTCTTGTCCATAACGTGTTACTGAACAGGTGTCAGTGTCTTCATCAAAAAAGGATCCACTCATTTTTCCATTGACCACTTGTTCACTACTAAATCCAATCAGTCGAATGTTGTTATCGTTACAGTATCTTACTATTTCAGCGACACTTTCGACGTTGACTTTGTGAGAGAGTGTTGGGTTTTGTTCACAATCAAGTGTTTGAGTCATTGCTGCGGTATGGACTATGATGTCAACTTGATAGTTTTGTAAGGATGAATAAATTGTTTCCACCTTTGAAAAATCAATTTGATTTCTACTAATAGGAATGAATTCAAAAAGATGTTGGTTCGTGTTTATAATTAATGAAGCAAGGTAACCATTCGCTCCGGTGACTAACACTTTCTTCATTGATCAGCTCCTTCTAGTATTTTGACTGTTGAACTGGTACCAATCCGAGTCGCTCCAGCGTCGATCATTTCCATGGCGGTTTCATAACTTCGAACTTGCCCAGCTGCCTTAATTTGAATGCTTTCATGACAATACTTTCTCATCAGTTTAACATCCTCTACCGTTGCGCCACCGTGACTAAACCCCGTTGATGTTTTTACAAAATTTGGTTTAACTATATTTGCGATTTCACATAACTTGATTTTTTCTTCATCACTAAGCAAACAGTTTTCAAAAATCACTTTACTAGTCACTCCATTTTCTTCACAACAAGTGACAATCGCTCTCATTTCTTGTTCAATATAGTCGTAATCACCACTCTTCAGTTTGCTTAGGTTTATGACATAATCAATTTCATCTGCGCCATTTTTTATTGCATCCAGTGTCTCAAAAACTTTAGTTTCAATTGTCGTTTGACCTAACGGAAAACTTATAGCTGCTCCTACTTTTACGGTGCTGTTTCTAAGCAAATCGTTGCAGAGTTTAGTTTGGCATGAATTAATTGCTACCATTTTTACGTTAAGAGAAATCGCTTCTTCACAAAACTGTTTCATTTCTTGTTCACTAATGTCTCTTGTTAAGTTGGTATGGTCAATTATTTGTGCTAATTTAATTCGATTCATATCATGTCCCTTTCATTTTTGTCTTTAGTCTTATTGTAACACTGATTATAATTAAACAAAAATGTCTTATCCTTCATTTGTCTGCTATAATTACTTTAGAAAAATAGGGGAAGGAGAGTACGATTGATTATTACTTTTACCAATCGTACATTGTGTTTATGAAAATAGCTTATATAATACATACCCAAAAAATGGATAATGGTACTGTTCGAGTCATTCGTTACTTAACAAGTCAAGAGGATCATGTTTTTTTAATGATCAACGATAAGAACGATCGGATCGATGCGAGTTACTCTTTTTCAGCTAATCCAAGAGTTCATGTTGAACAAGAGTTTCCATATGCACAAGAAGGAGACTTATCACTAACACGTTTTTATTTATTGTCTATGAAAAAAGGGTTAGAAATTGGTGGATTCAAGTATTTTGTTAATTTGGATGCAAGAATGACACCCATTAAAACAATTGAAGACATCCATGAACAACTAACACAAATTTACCCAAGCAATGTTTATAAAATTCTTGAAAATAACCCCAGTAAAAAACAGATAACAAATGTTTTAAAGTACCACGCTTTTACAAACATCTTGTCGTTTCCTACACGAACTTTTGTTAGAAATTTTTCAAAGTCTACAGCCTTTATCCTTAATTTATTCGGTATCAAGCGCAAATTAGACGATAAGATTGTCTTAGGGAGTCAATATTTTGTAATTAGTGATCAAGGAGCCAAACAATTAGTTGATAACATTGGTTATTCTTCTACTTTCTTTAAATTGTCATGGTATCCAGAACAATCCTGTCTGATAATGATGTTGGAAAAATTCTGTACGCAAGAACATCTTGATACACAGTATCATTATGTTGGACCGAATGGACTTGTTGAGTTATCTTCTGGAGCAAGACCTCTTGACAAATTTGAGACTAAAACTCCAGATTATTTGTTTGCTGGACAGTTCGACCGTGATAAAATTAAGAAAATTTTAAAAGATTTGAAGAAGAATATTGATGGCGAAATTCCTGCGCTCAATGAAGATTACACGTATGCTTAGTGTTTTTGTGTAAAATATTTGTTTTTCACCTAACAATATTTCCAAATTTATCTGCCTTAAGTTCTTCTATCATGTTTAATTCATTGCTACACTTGCATTAAAAAACTGAAACACCTACTGAGGTAATTTCAGTTTTTCTTTGCCTTCAATAATTTTAAGCTGATACAACACATTTTTCTTGCCATTTCTGAAAGTGATCAATGAAAGGATTGTCATAAGTCCTACAATAATACATAGCACCAGTGTTATCCAACCAATTATGTTTCTGGTGCTATCAGAAATATTGGTTAAGATTCTATCTTCCATTCCACTAAATGCCCAGAATGTAATAATTAGAAAAATAGCGAATAAAAACATCCCCAAACGGTTTAGTTTTCTTAATTTATCAAGCATTTGGTTTTGTACTAAGATATTTTCTAATAGCGTATCTTTTTGTTCTTTTGTAATTTTTGACATTTCAACCTCTAAGATAATAAAGAGTCCCTTCCTGGGAAAATAGGGACTCTTTTTTTAATTTGTATTTTTCTAAAACTAGTAAGATAGACCTGGATCAAAGAATCCAATAAGTACACCTACGAAAGCAATAACAACCATGAGTAACATGACCGTAACTGGTTTCATGTTTCTCTTGCTCATTAACCACCAACATAGAAGTACAAAAGATACCGATAAAAATCCTGGAATTACTCCATCTAAATTCTTTTGAAGATCTAGGTAAACATCTCCAGCTTGATTTTTAAATTGAACAGCTGTCGTAATATTAACCCATGCACCAGAGATAGCTCCAACGATAATTTGTCCTAATAGGATAATTGAATTACGTAAAGCGTTTGCTTGTGCACCAACCAGTACATCTACTGCTGAACCGCCTAATTCGTAACCTTTGTCATAAATAAATTTTTGACCTAAGGTACCTGTTAAGTTCCAGACAACAATGTAGAACAATGGACCAACAACTGAACCACCAGTTGATAGACCAAGAGCAATCCCTAATAAGATTGGAATATAAGTCCCAACAATTAGCGAGTCTCCAATACCAGATAATGGTCCCATAAGACCAGCACGGATACCATTAATCATTTCATCATCTGTATTTGGATCTCCATTCGCTCTTGCTTCTTCAAGACCTGCAGTGATTCCTAAAACAACAGATCCAATTTGAGGTTCTGTATTGAAGAACGGATAGTATGTACGAAGTTTTTCACCTTGCTCAGCATGATCAGGATATAAATCTTCAATAATTGCATGCATTGACCACATGTAGCCAAATGTTTGCATATGTTCGTGAGTAAAGCACGTTAAGTTGCCATACCACCAACGCCAGAAGCCCCTGTTGAGAGCTTTCTTCGAAACTTTTTTAGTCGCTACTGCACTCATTAGATATCCTCCTCATCATTATAAGCATTGTTTGCTGTTTCAGCTCTCATCATTTCAATTTTGTAATTGAATAGAGCGAAGATTGCCCCAACTAACGAAGCAGCAACTAAGCCTAATCCTAAAGATTTTGATAAAACGAAACCAAAGAAGAATGGAATTAAGTCAGTGGTCTTATCAACTACTGATTTTAATAGAATCGCAATCCCTACTGCAGGAAGAATACTACCTACTGTAAACATTGTCTTCATAAACAAACCATCCATTGGTAATGTCTTTTGAAGTTCCTGTACTGCCGAAGTTCCATAATAGACCATCAACATTGTCGGAATAAAAGAAATGATAAAGTGTGTAATTAGTGGAAGGAATACTTCAACTTGAGGTAATACTTTATAGTTACCTTTATCTAGTTGAGCCCATCCATAATGTTGCCAAATTAAATTCATCATTGCAGTTCCATAGAACATAACTGTTCCTACGGTACCTACAAGAGCTGCAATTGGTGCAGCCAATCCTTTTACTGCTTCAACATCTCCAAAATCTACGCCAGCACCTTTAACTGCGGCATAAGCAAGTGGAATACCTATGTACGATACTGCACGCAAATCGGCAGATACTGTACCACCAGGTGTAACTAAAGCAATATAAACTACTTGCATTGGAATCGCTACTTGGATTGCACCAGGAACATCTCCTAAAATAAGACCTACAAATAATCCACCGATCAAAGGTCTATTTAAGGTATAGTTACCAACAGTCGTACCCAAAGCTGCGGGAGTTGAACCTGCAAGAACGCTCATGACTCCTAATAATGCTGCTTGAAACCAACTAATCTCAAACATTTGGTTTACCTCCTCTTTATATCTTATCGATTACTAATTCCCAGGCTAGTAACCGAATTGAGATCTGAATTTTGGCCATTTTCCAATTGAGCTTTCTGCGATTAAAGCAAATTCAATGTCATACCCTTTTTGATGAATTCTTTCTAATGCGTCAGCTTCCGCCTGTGTAATGGATTGATTATTCCCAAGTTTAACTGCACCAGGTCGATCGTTTGCTGGACCAACCACGACACGTTTAACATTACTTGGAACAAAGTTTTCATCAACTAGCAATTTAGCCATGTCAATTGGATCTTTGGTAATTAGAAAGTATGCACGATCACTTTCTAATACTTTTTGAGCTTTTGTCTTAAACTCTTCAAAGGTCCATACAAATACTTTCTTATCTGTTGAAGCAACAAATGAATTCTTCAACACTGATGTAGTTGCTACACGATCGTTAACAACCACGATTCCATCGCATGGGTATTCTTTTGCCCAACGAGTAATGACTTGACCATGAATGATACGGTCGTCGATTCTAACAAAACTAATCATAATTATACCTTCCTTCTAGATATCTTCTTCACTATCGTCATCAGCATCTAACTTAAACTGAGAAATACCTTCTTTACCTTCACTTAGAAGTGTTTCAATTAACATTTCTTTGTCTAAAGTATCTTTCATTAAAGCTGCTGTAATAGCTAGAGGCATGTTCATTCCTGTAAAAACAAGCGCATTCTTTAACAAACCTTTATCACTTAAGATTGATAAAGAGGTTGTCAGAGGTGATCCACCAAGGATATCACACAAGACGATAACTTCATCACTGCTCTGAATGTCTTTTACTAACTCCTTGAACCCCTCCGCAAAATCATTAGTTCCCATGGATTCACTCAGAGAATAACTCAATATTTCTGGTTTATCTCCAACCATCATCTTTACTGCTGAGTGCAAACCTTGCGCAAGTTCACCATGACTAACCATTATTATGTATTTCATAAACCCTCCTTATGATAGCGATTACACAGTATTATCATACATCATTTATATTATTTTTCAATGTTTTTTTGTATAAACCAGTTACTTTCGGTTAAAATTTGTTTTTAATTTAACAAACCTGCTGATTGAAAGTATCAAAAAACCAACACCAGTCAAAATCAATAAAATAGTTTGCCATTCTTCTTGATTGCTCTGTTGTAAATATGAAATTGCTATAAAAACAACAGACAATACCATCTGCAAAATGAGTTGGTTTAATGATTTCTTATAATCTTTTTCACTAATTTTCTTTTTCGATAAAAATTCATAATCATAATTAGGGGTAAAGCTAAGAGATTTAAGAACAACTTTCTTGAAATACCATTCGCTAATAAACAAGAATAACAATCCAGTACCAAGCCCAATAATCCAATGAAAACGTAAAACAACACTAAGAATTAACGAGATTACTAAGCTAACACTAATGCGTTGAGTAAGAATACTCACTATAAATCGTTTGTTAGAAGGAACAAAATAACCAATCCGTGTTTTTTGATCATAATAAACTAGTCGTCCTTTGTTGTCTAAAAAATATTGATTGAATAAATCATTTAATTTCATTTAAATCACGACTCCTACTTAACATAATTTTTCCATTACCAATAATAGTCACCTTATCTGTATTTGCATCCACCAAAAATGAATCATACTTATGTGCCGCCTGACCATTTATTTCAATATTCTCTGAAAATACAGTCAGATACAGCAATTGCTTTTTACACAGAATTGTATAGTCATTAACGACATCAATCATATCGACAACAAAAAATTCATTGCAACACAAACGACTAATCACTGTTGTGGTTCCATCACCCTCTTTTACTTTGGACCATATCGGATGCAGTGCTGTATCTAAATTATCAAATGACTGCTCTAAATGTAACTCGCGATTCTTGCGACCATAGTCATAAAAACG
>JAAYEW010000144.1 GCA_012728555.1 Erysipelothrix sp. | reverse complement strand
GTGGACAAGCAATCACCAGAGTTGTTACCACAAAAGCAACTGCTGTTTGTAAATCAGCAATTATCAACCAGATAATAAATGCTATTAAAGAGACACCAATCGCTATGTAAAAGAGCCAACCTGCTACTTGTTTCGCTTTATCTTCTGCGCGAGAGGGCTGATTTTGAGCTTCAGAAACAAGATGTTGAACTTGTGATAGGAATGATTTTTCTCCAGTTTCTGTAACTTTAATATCAAGTGTTCCAGGTCCATTGGTAGAACCACCAATAACAAAATCACCACTGTTTTTCTCAATTGGTTTTGGTTCTCCAGTGAGTAATGATTCATTAACACGGGATTTTCCTTTGACAATAATTCCATCCGCTGCGATATTTTCTCCTGCTTGGACACGAACAACATCTCCAACTTTTAGGTGAGCAATCGGATGAATTTCAATAGATTCATCTGCCATAACAACTTGAGCATCCTTTGGTAAGAGTTTCGCTAAGGATTCTTGAGCATTGCCCGCCTGACCAAGGGCTACCATTTCTATCCAATGCCCTAAGAGCATAATCAAAACTAATGAAGCAAACTCAAAGTAAAAGTCCATAATGTGTTGACCGGTAAGATACCGAGTGATTACGGCATAGACACTATACAGATAGGAGACCCCTATCCCTAAAGATACCAAGGCCATCATTCCTGGTTGTTTGGTTTTAAGTTCAGCGATAGCCCCTTGAAAGAAAGGCTTCCCTCCATAAATTATTAAGAGGGTTGCTAGGAAGCTCGCAAGGATATCGGAATATTGGAATGTCCATTGAAAAGGAAATGGAATATTGATTCCCATTAAAGGTGAAATCCATAAAATAATTAAACCAATTGGAAGCGAGCGTAGAAAGATCTCTTTAAAATTTCCATGATGATGCTCATGTCCTGTGTGATTTGCATGTTCATTAGGTTCATGATTATTGACATGATGCTCATGAGTTATCGATTCTTTTTCATGATTATGGTGATGATGATTATGGTTATTCATGGTGTTCTCCTTCTATAAAGTGGTTGCATTCACATTGTCCTATCGTGCATTCACACTTGACAATCTGTGGTGCTGTTTCTTTCTTAATTAGCAACTGCTCCATGAGTTTGTCAATAGCAGGTTGATCAAGAGAAGCTTGATTGATCAAGTGACTAACAATATCTACCTGATGGGTTTTACAGACTCTATCTAAGAGTTCCTTAGTTAGTTTGTTAAGACTTGAGGATTTGGTGACTTTAGAACTATAGAGGAAGCGCCTTCCCTTTGTCACCGTTTCAAGTGCTCCTTTATCAACGAGTCGCCCTAATAGGGTTTTAATGGTTGATTCTTTCCACCCTGTTTTCTCTTGAAGGACATTGATGACTTCACTACTAGCCACCTCAGTGTTTGCCCAGATAACGCGCATGACTTCCCATTCTGCATCCGTTAAGTGTATCGATGATTCCATGTGGTTCTCCTCCTGTCGTCTACATTTGTAAACATATTATAGCTCTCCTGATTGTCTGTGACAACTTATTTGCTTTTTGTAACTAAAAAAGACTGCTCCTTTAGTAGTCTTGAATGGAATGCTACATGTGAGAATTCTTATACTAAAAATACTGGTGGTTTCTGTTTATCCGAGTAATAGAGATGGATGAATTGTTATTGTTTCTCAAGCTAAACACTTTTATCCTTTTAAGATTAAAAATTAGTTCTTTACTTTCTTTGAAATGTTATTAGAAACAGGAAATTAAAGGTTATTTTAATTGAAGAACTGAATTATGTTTCCACGAGTCAATATTTACATTTACCATTTTGATCTTTAACCTTTCTGTAATAAAATCGAAATTTCATATACTTCTTCAACAATATTAAAATGCTTTGCATAATTAATTAATTTGCTCATATTAGGTTTATTCTTAAAATAATTTTGAATTACATTGGTATACACTTGTAGCTCGACTCTATCTTTGCTTCGAATCATATCACAAACTGTTCTTTCTTGATCATAGGTAATTACATCGTTCTTTAAGTTGTTTCTAACTGTCACCACTCCCATATCATATGTTTTCTCATTCACATAAAAAATATTAAATTCATCTCTATTTCTTAAGCTAGTCCCTTGTTTAACTGTTACACAATACTTTCTAGGAAAACGATCTGTAAGATTATGTAGATAGGCCGCCATCTCGTGACTATAAACAATAGTACTATTACTAACTTGATAAACCCGCATCATATCAACAGTATAATATTTATAGTAATATACGCCTTTTGCAACCTTGCTGATAACTAGCTCATCTACATACTTACGAATTTGAGGTTTATTATAGTATTTTCGTAACATTGAATAGGTTAATAATCCATTGTTATCTTTAGCATATTGTTCAATATTAATTGTCATAACATCTTTTTCCTTTCGTACAGTATTTATAACAAATAACTGTACCATAGGTCAAAGTAAACTTTAATTAAATTTTTCACTGAGACGGATTGTTTAATGAAGTGGGCAACTTGCTATTGCAATTTAGGTCATTATTAATTTCTTATTCTTACGAATATGAATTGCTTCTTGCTGAACTAATGGGTCTTCTTCAACATCAAAAGTCACAAGAGTGTGGTCGATTAAATAATAGTCTCTAATTTTTATTGTTGCGATTGGACTTTTTTTTCTATCCATTACTATTTCTGTTTTATAGTCAGTGTGATGATTTGGTAAGGAATCTTCAATCTTACTAGTTATTGGTAAGAAATAAAAAATACCTGATGATTGAACTATCACCTCAATACCTTCATGTTGAAAATGTTCATCATTAAACTTAAGGTACTCACGATATTTATAATTGATTCGAACAATTTTCACAAAAAATCCTCCAATAAAAAAACCACGAAACCGTGGCGTTCTTATTCCAACTATGTTATGGTTCTCTATCCGTTTAATCTCCCACTATGGTAGGGACTCTCCAGCAAGACTCTACTAAGGCAAGAGTTTACCATCAGTTTTGGATTGTCAACACTTTTTCGGACCATTAAGTTAAGGTCTACTATTTAATCTATATTGAACGGGAGTCTGATAATTTAGGGAGCCATGAATTCTAATTGTATTGTACCAATTGACGTAATCAAATAATTCTAATGACAATT
>JAAYEW010000143.1 GCA_012728555.1 Erysipelothrix sp. | reverse complement strand
TCGCTAGTCGCACTTACTCTATCATTTGTTCTCTCTTATATTTTAATGATTCGCGATCAAAAAAACCAAAATGAAAAAGTTGCTTTCAAAACAGATGGTGGTAGTACCAGCGAAACTGTATATTCACCTGTAAACGATGGAGTCGTCGTTGATTTTTCTCTAGTCCAAGACAGTGTTTTTTCAAATGAAATTATGGGACCAACAGTAGCCATCAAACCAAAAAATAAGGATGTATACGCACCTGTATCAGGAAAAGTTGTAATGATTTCCGAAACAAAACATGCTATCGGAATTAAAACAAACAGTGGAGTTGAGGTCCTTATCCACATCGGCATTGATACGGTTAAACTGAACGGCGAACCCTTTAATTCAAGCTTAAAAGTTGGAGACACTATTCAACAAGGCGACCTTATCACAGAAGTCAACTTAGAATATCTTAGCCAACACAATATCGATAATACCATTATCCTTGCGATTACTAACACAAAACAAGCCACCAAATTAGTTGAAGACAACACAGAAATCAACATTCAAACAGCACTATTAACGATAAACATCTAGAAAAGGAGTAATAAAATGACAAACAAACGATTTCCTAAAGGTTTTCTATGGGGAGGCGCAACCGCAGCCAATCAAATCGAAGGAGCATATAATTTAGGGGGTAAAGGATTATCAACCTCTGATTTTGCCGCTTACAAAGATCCTTATACGAATGGAACCGTCAACAACTTTACATTTGACGTCACTTCCTCAGAGTTGAAAGAATATAAAGCTAACCCGGATAAATACAATTTCCCAAAACGACGTGGCATCGACTTTTATCACCATTACAAAGAAGACATCAAACTCTTCGCTGAGATGGGATTCAAAGTCTTCCGATTATCCATTTCTTGGGCAAGAATTTTTCCAACAGGAGTTGAACTCGAACCCAACCAAGAAGGACTTCAGTTCTACGACAATGTGTTTGATGAATGTCACAAGTATGGTATCGAACCATTGGTCACCTTATCACATTACGAAATGCCTATCTATTTAACTGAAAACTACAATGGGTGGATGAGTCGCGACTTAATCCCCTTGTTTGTTAACTACAGCAAAGTTGTTTTTGAACGTTACAAAAACAAAGTGAAGTATTGGATTACCTTTAACGAAATGAACATGAATCTACAAAGCATTTATACAGGAGCAGGGGTTCATCCAGATAAGGTTTCAAATCGTTTAGAAGCAGCTTATATTGCGAGTCATCACCAATTTCTAGCAAGCGCAGAAGTCGTTAAAATAGGAAGAAGCATTAACCCAGATTTTAAAATTGGTTGCATGATTAACCAAATTGAATCGTACGCCATGACCACTAAACCTTTAGATCAACTTCAATCTCTTAAATCCAATCAACTCAATATGTTCTATCCTGATGTTCAAGCTCGTGGATACTACCCAAGTTATATTTTCCAGTATTTCAAAGAGAACAATATCAACATCGAAATAACTGAACAAGACAAAAAAATATTAAGAGAAGGGGTAGTTGACTTTGTCTCCATTAGCTACTACATGACCCATGTGACACAGTACAGAGAAGATGCCAATCAGTTAGCAGGTTCATTTGATAGTCCACTAAAGAATGAACATCTCGAACTTTCTGAGTGGAATTGGCCAATCGATCCTATAGGATTACGAATCTCGCTTGAAAAGTTATACGACCGTTACCAAATACCACTGTTTGTTTGTGAGAACGGTTTAGGAGCTACTGACACAATCACACCCGATGGAAAAATTCACGATGATTACAGAATAGAGTACATCAAGAAACATCTGATCGAAATCAAAAACGCTATCGATGCAGGTGT
Source organism: Erysipelothrix sp. (assembly GCA_012728555.1). Classification (GTDB taxonomy): domain Bacteria; phylum Bacillota_I; class Bacilli_A; order Erysipelotrichales; family Erysipelotrichaceae; genus DUUI01. Next base: position 3,581 of record JAAYEW010000143.1, on the reverse strand, counting down.
CGAAGTCATGGGCTATACATCTTGGGGCTGCATTGACCTAGTTAGCTGTGGGACATCTCAAATGAGTAAGCGGTATGGGTTTATTTATGTTGATTTAGACAATGAAGGAAAGGGAACTGGCCAACGCATACCTAAAGATTCTTTCTACTGGTACAAAGAAGTCATATCCACCAATGGAGAGAGTCTTTACAAATAAAGTTCAATGAATAATCTGAACAAAAATCTTGTATACTAAGAGTAGAAAGGGGGATTCGATGAAAATAATAAAGATACTAAATAATAACGCTGTGGGTTCGGTTGATGAAAATGAACAAGAAATCATTTTGCTTGGTAAAGGCATTGGTTTTAATAAGAGAGTAGGCGATACTATTAATCAAGATACCGTCGAACAAGTGTTTTTTTCACCTACGCACAAAAAAGCACAATATGAGAAATTAGTAAGTGAAATCCCCTACAAGATCCTTGGTTATGCAGACACAATCATTTCGAAAGCATCAAAAAGATTAGGAAAGAGACTCAATGATAGTGTCTATATCACTCTTTCAGATCACTTGAACTATGCAATTGAACGTGCCAGAGAAGGTATTGATATCAAGAACACTCTGCTTTGGGAAATACAGCGTTATTATAAAGAAGAGTATCAACTAGGGTTAGAAGCAATCGAGTATCTCTATGAGCAGGAACAGATTGAGTTATCTAACGATGAAGCAGGATTCATTGCTTTGCATCTAGTCAATGCCGAAATGGAAGATATGGAAGCAAACAGGTCTCTTGAAATTGCAGTGATGGTCAAGGATATTCTCAATATTGTTAGGTATTCTTGTAACGTAACGTATGATGAAAAAAGTGTTTCCTATGATCGCTTTGTCAGACACATTAAGTTTTTTGTTCAACGATCTCTCAGCAATCAACTAGAGAACAAAGAAAATCCCAATTTTTATCATGATTTCAACGAAAAATACCCCAATGAATATCGTGTTTCCCAAACAATCCAAAAATATGTGGAATCACGTACAAATATTACCATTTTAGAAGAAGAATTGATGTACCTAACACTCCATATCCTAATCATTACTCGTCAGAAGCCCTAATAATAAATAGGGCTTTTATTAATGATCAGCACACCAACAACTTATCACTCGGTTCAAAAAGTATGCATTCTCTACAAAACTTGGTATAATTGTAATAAAAAGGGAGGAGGCAACACATGACACTCGATGAAATGATCCAAAGCGCTAAAAGTGGAAACGCTGAAATGAAACGCAACGTTGCCCAAAGCATCGTCTGGGAAGACGAAACACAACCCATCGATCCTTACTACTTAGACATCGCCCTAGACTTTCTACAAGATGCCATTGAAGCTGGAGATCACGAAGCAATGAACACACTAGGGGCCATGTACTACAAAGGTAGAGGTGTTCGACAAGACTACGCAAAAAGTGTCGAATACTACACCAAAGCGGCCAAAGAAGGCAACGTCTTCTCCATGAGCAATCTCGGTTATGTGTACTACTATGGACGAAACGTCAAGGTCGACTACGAAAAAGCTTACTACTACTTCACTAAATCAGCGTTGTTAGGAGATCGAGTCTCAACCTACAAGGTAGGGGACATGTACATGCTCGGAAAGTACGTCGAAAAAGATCCAATGACCGCAGTCAAAATGTATATTAATTTGTTCAACCAACTCAGTGGTAAAGTTGAAACCCAAGACGATGAAGATGTCTACTCTAGCGTGTGTTTACGCATTGGACGAGCCCTCCACAGTGGAACTGGTATCCACAAAGACTTAATCCAAGCCAAGTTCTTCCTTACTGAAGCGTTAGACTACTACGAAACAAGACTTGAACGAGGCGACACAGCTGCTCAATCAGGTTACAACAAAGCCCAAAAAGAACTCAATCAAATTCAAGGAGAAATGATGAACTAACATCGTTTCTTTTTTTTTCAAAAAAAGAGGTTGTCAGTCAGCTCAACCTGTGTTAAAGTATTCTCAATCAGGTCCTTTTAAAGTGAGACAGCGAGCTCACTAAGGGAGATAACAATCTCAAAGGTCTTGTGAAGGGCTTTTTTTTATGCCCATGAAAGGAAAAGAGATGAAAGAAAAAAGTAATCTACTCTATGATGTCCACGAAGTGCCATCATTCACCAAAGCGTTTTTGTTGAGCTTTCAACACGTCTTCGCGATGTTTGGAGCCACCATTTTAGTCCCCATTTTAGTCGGACTCCCTGTTTCCGTTGCCCTATTTGCTAGTGGCATTGGAACCCTTATTTATTTAGTCATCACCAATTTCAAAGTCCCCGTTTATTTAGGCAGCAGCTTTGCCTACATTGCCGCCATGCAATATGCGATTAAATCCATGGGAGGCGACATCAGTGCCTCACAAACAGGAATCTTTCTAGTCGGACTCATTTATGTTGTGGTCGCAGGAATCCTCAAAGTCACCAAATCCGATTGGCTAGACAAACTACTACCACCCATTGTCATTGGACCCATGATCATCGTCATCGGACTAGGACTCTCGTCAACTGCAGTCACTCAAGCAGGCTTTATCGCTGAAGGCAGCTGGCAAAACATGGTAATCTCCACCTTTACTTTTCTAACCACAGCCTTTGTCTCAACCAAAGCCAAAGGAATCTTCAAAATCATTCCATTCTTAATTGGGATTGTGTTAGGAAGTATCTTTGCGGGAGTACTAGGACAAATCGATTACACCAAACTCATAGAATCTGTCAATGGACCTCTCTTTGGACACATTCTCAAGTTCCCCGATTTATACTTACCATTTAGCACCAACGGGCTCTTTAAACAGTACCACTTCTACTTTGGACCAGAAGCCTTAGCCATTCTACCCATCGCGATTGTCACGCTCAGTGAACACATCGGCGATCACACCGTGCTAGGAAAAATCTGTGGAAAGAACTTCCTCAAAGATCCAGGACTCAGTAAAACCATCGCTGGAGATGGGGTTGCCACAGCCATTTCAGCTCTCATTGGGGGACCAGCCAACACCACCTATGGTGAAAACACAGGAGTGGTCGCCATTACCCGTGTAGCCAGTACCCGCGTCATCGCCGGAGCAGCCCTGATCGCCATAACCCTTGGCTTCATTGGACCTGTCCAAGCCTTAATCATGACCATTCCACAACCTGTCTTAGGCGGTATGTCCCTACTACTCTATGGAGTCATTGCAAGCAACGGACTCAGTGTCCTCATTGACAATCAAGTCGACTTCTCAAAGCAGAGAAACTTAATCATTGCTTCTGCCATGATGGTCTTAGGACTAGGAGGAGCCATCTTCCCCATCACAAAATTAGCCAGTTTATCAGGGACCGCACTAGCAGCCATAGTCGGAGTCATTCTCAATTTAATCTTACCAAAAGAATAAAGGATAGTTTTATCCTTTTTTTTATTCAATGATAATGAGAATGATTATCATATTCAGTTATATAACAAAGATAGAGAACACATTGCTTGACAAGTGAGTTAACGCTTGGTAACTTTATACCTAAGTTAAGAATTTCTTAACGAGAAAAGGTGATCAAATGGGTGAAACCATTAGAAATAAAAGCAACCAACT
>JAAYEW010000142.1 GCA_012728555.1 Erysipelothrix sp. | reverse complement strand
GGATTGATGCAATCAATCCTGCAGCCAAGTATGTTAATAAATTTAAAAAGCTGTCTTTAATTTTTCGTTTTTGATTGTTGCGTTTTACATCGAATAATTTTTGCATTAGTATAGATTCCCAATATTCTTCTTTATTTTATTGATAATATAATTTGTAATTAAAATAATCAACATGAGAACGATACCTACACTAAAGCGAATATCGTAGTCTAACCCCGTTGTTTCTTTGAGTCCTGCCAACATTGTGCTCGTTAATGTTCTTGTTGTATCAAACAAATCGGTAGTTGGTCCCCACATTTTGTTACCAGCAACCATTGACACCGCAGTCGCCTCTCCAAAAGCTCTACCTAAGCCTAATATTAAACCTGCAAAGATCCCTGATTTAGCTGCTGTAAGTACTATTTTAAAATTAGTTTGTGTTTTTGAGGCACCTAAAGCTAAAGAACCTTCTTCCAGTTGTGATGGTACGGCTTTGATAGCAGAAATCGATAAACTACAAATTGTAGGAAATGTCATGATTGCTAACAATAAGACTACTGCTAATAGTGAATTCCCGCCAAAAGTTCTATGTCCTAATGATTGACCAATATCGTTAACTATAGGGACAATTATTCCACTTGCAAAGACTCCATAGACAACGGAAGGTATTGCTGCAAGAAGTTCAACAATAGTTATCATTAATACTGATATTCTTCTGGGTGCAATTTTAACGATGAAAAGAGCAGTTAGTATAGAGATTGGAAAGGATATAAGGATTGCTCCAAGAGATGCAATTAGGGTATTAACAATAATGAATCCAATACCATATACTGCAACATCTTGACGCCAAGTATTGCCTGTTAAAAAGTCGAACAGATTAATCTGACCATGCTCGTAATTAGGTAGAAATACTCTAACGCCTTTGTTTAAAATAAAAACAAAGATAATTACAATAAAAAGCGCACTAATTAGTCCAGTTAATCTAAAAACTCCTTTAAAATAAAGATCGCTTAATCGCTTTCTTTTCTGATATTGATGATCAGCTTCAATTTTAATTCTGCTCATGAGACTCCTTTCGACACGAAAATTTAGCTGTCTATCGATAGCTAAATTTCAAGGTTTTAAAGTATACTATTTAATGTCCGAAAACTTAGTTGTTTCGCCTCTAAAAATGCTAACTAGTTGTTTTGCAGTTAAATTAGTAATAGTTGTGTTTGCTTTGTTAACAACAACAACCACAGCATCCAAAGCATATTCACCAGAGACCATTGCTGGTGCTACATCTTCTTCAGATTTGAATTCTCTAGAAGCAAATCCAATGTGAGCTGCGTTTGCTGAATCTTTTTCTTCACCAAGTGTCCGTTTGTAACCATCCCCTGATCCAGTATGATTCATTACAAATTGAACACCTGTGTCAGCTTGAAATGCTTCAAGAGCTGCTTTTAAAGTTTTTTCGACGGATGTCGAACCACCTGTCTTAAGGGATACTGCCGATAAATCTTCTGAAAGTACAGGATGGTTAGTTTTTAACTCTGACCAAGGCTTACCTTTTTCTAAGTCTACGATTCCACCAGCTCCTTCAACTGCCTCTAAGCCTTCTGTTGAATTGATTAAAAAGTCTATGAATGCTGCAACAACTTTTTCAGTTGTATCATTTTCAAAATCTTTTGATGCTCTAGTTGTGAAAGAGAATGGTCTTGATAAAGTATAGGACTTGTCTAACACATTTTTAACAGTAGCTTCAACGTCCTCAAAGGTTAATGGTTTTAAGTTGTTTGCATCGAAATCAGTGGTTAGAGAAACGTATCCAATTCCTTTTTGATCAGCTCCAACTTTAGAGGCCATTGGTCCATTCCCTTCAACTACAATTGCATCTTTTGTTAAATCTGCTTTTTCTAAGCCAATGCCAGATTCAAAGGCTTCACGTGTTCCTGAAGTTGCGTCCCTTGTATATACGTTTATAACTGCCTCGTCGACGGTTGGTGTTGTCGAACAACCCACTAGTGTTAGTAACACAAATAACATAGATAATACTATTTTCATATTTTCCTCCATGTAGTGTTTTTCACTACACCCAGATTTTACAACTGATTTGTCAATTCTATATGAATGAATTGTTAAATCTCAGTTAATTTGTTATTTGTTAAAAAGATAGTGAATGTCGTTCCCTCCCCTTCTTTACTATCAACAATAATTTTTCCTTGATGAGCAGATACAATCTCTTCGACGATTGATAAACCTAATCCACTTCCTCCAACGTCTCTTGAACGAGATTCATTAATTCGATAAAAGCGTTCAAATATGTAAGGTAATTGGTTTTTATTTATACCAATCCCTGTATCACTTACTTTAACAATAAAATTATTATCATTTTGTCGGTAACATATTTTAATTTGTCCACTATCTGTATAAGTTAAAGAATTTTTAACAAGGTTACTAAGTACTTGATGCATTCTCGAGTAATCAAGCCAAACAATTACTTGTTCAAAATCACATATAAATTGAATCGATTGATCCATAAAGTCTTTTCGAAATGTTTGAAATACATCGTTCACTAAATCGGCAAAATTAAACGAGCTATAATTTAGTATCACTCTATTATGAGACAGGTTACTAATTGATAACAAGTCTTTAACAAGATTTTGAAGACGAAGTGACTCTTTTTCTATTTGAACCATGAATTCTTTTTGAGTCTTAAAGTCAACTTCTTGTGAATTTAGAATTTCAGACATACCTGTAATCGCTGTTATAGGAGTTTTTAGCTCATGACTTGCGTCAGCAATAAAACGTCTTTGATTTCGCTGAGATTCTGTCAATTGTGTGACGTCATAGAATAAAACAAGTATTAATTTTTGATCATCTTGAATAATGCTAGAAAGAAATTGGTATTCATATTGATTTATTCTGATTTCTTTTCGAATCGGATGGTTTGATATGACTGCTTCGTTAATTAATTGTCTGATGTTAAAGTCGAGCGTTTTTGTTGTCGTCGCTTTTTGTGATGTTAGTTGTGTAAAACCGTAATTCTGCAAAACAATTTCTAACTTTTTATTAATTAAAGCTGCTGGTATTGGTATAGATATAAGGAATTTTTTATAGGATTCAATATTTAATTCTTTCTCGATGATAGTTACTTTTGGACTTAAGTATTTAGAGTCAATTCTGCTGTTGATTACAAATAAAATAATCACTACTAAAAGAAGAACAGTGATTATCAGTTTTTGATATTTATAATTTATGTAAAGCAAGGCAATTGAAAAACTCAAAAGTAACAGCATTAAACTAATCCGCGCAGATTTTGAGAACATAACCAATACCTCTTATTGAATCAATAGTAAAAGAAGAGCTTTCTAATTTATTTCTTAATTTAAATATATGGACATCGACGATACGTGTATCTCCATCGTAATCAAAATTCCATATTTCGTTTAATATTTGTTCTCTAGACAGGACATGGTTTTTGTTTTCAATTAAATAGAGAAATAATTCATACTCTTTTTTTGTTAGAGACACTAATTCATCATCAAGAAAAACTTCATACAGTCCTCTATCGATTGATAGATTTCCTAGCTTCAAAATAGTAGAGGTAGTTGAAGGTAAACGTCTCATGTGTGCTTTTATTCGAGCTTGTAGTTGGCGCGGAGAAAACGGTTTTATAATATAATCATCCGCTCCTGCTTCGAATGATTCTAGAATATCTGCTTCTTCATCTTTGGCGGTTATCATGATTAAAATGCTTTTGATTTTATTACTTCTTAAATCACGAATAATGGAAAGTCCATCTTTCTTGGGAAGCATCCAATCAATTAAGATAACTTCATAGGTGTTCGATAGCGCTAATTCGAGACCAGCTTCACCATCACTCGCACTATCAACTTCATAGCCAACAGACTGTAAGTCATAGCGCATTAACCGACGAATGCTTTCTTCATCTTCAATAATCAAAACTTTTGACATAATTATCTCCCTTCATATTTTGAAAGAATTTTTGCGACAAGTGGATGTCTAACTATATCATCTAATGTTAGCTCAACCATTCCGATTTCGTTAATATTTCTTAACAAATCAATGGCATCCAGCAACCCAGAATCCGATCTTGAACGTAAATCAATTTGTGATATATCACCATTAATGATCATTTTTGAATTAAATCCCATACGAGTTAAAAACATTTTCATTTGAGATTTAGTCGTATTTTGTGCTTCATCAAGAATAACCATAGCATCATCAAGGGTTCTACCTCTCATGTAAGCTAACGGTGCTACTTCTATGATTTGTTTTTCAATCAGTTTAGCAACCGATTCAACACCTAGCAATTGATTTAGTGCATCATATAGCGGTTGAAGGTATGGATCAATTTTTACTTTTAAATCCCCTGGTAAAAATCCTAAATTTTCACCAGCTTCAACTGCTGGTCTAACTAATACAATTCGTTTGACTTTATTCTCTCTTAATAACTTAACACCATATGCAACAGCTAAAAATGTTTTTCCAGTTCCTGCAGGTCCAACCGCAAATATCATGTCATGATTTTCTAAAACACTCACAAATTGTGATTGACCTTTTGTTTTAGGATAGACTTGCTTTCCTTGTGTATTATATGTGACAGGTTTCATCTTCCCACCGTAGTCAGCAAACCCATGTTGAATAAGTTGTTTAATTCTTGCTAGTGATAGATCATTATTTAAGTTGATGTACTCGCTCATAAGAGTAAAAATTCTAAATGTTTGATCAACATCTTCCTCTTCACCATACACTAAAAATCGATTTGATCGATTAGTAATCTCTACGTTATAGATTTTCTCTAAATACCTCAAATGTTCTTGGTTAATTCCCTCAAATAATTGTAAGTAATCGTTACTGAGAGAAATTTCAATATGTTTATCAATTTTCAAGATGTCACCTCTTAGTTAAGTTTAACAGACTTCATAAAAAAAGTCAGTCAATCGACTGACAATTTATTAGCGTTTGCGTTTATTCTTACGTGCAGCTTTACGAGCAGCTTCAGATTTAAGCTTTTTCTTTACTCCTGGCTTCACGTAATATTCTCTTTTGCGTGCTTCAGCAAGGGTACCGTTTCTAGAAACTTGGCGTTTAAAACGACGTAAAGCATCATCTAACGCTTCATTTTCTTTAACAACTACTTTTGACAACTTTTTACCCCCCCTTCGCTTAACAGCATTAACATTATAACGCACTTACATAGGCATGTCAATTTAAGAAATTAAATTTAAAGACTCAATTAATAACTACTTTCAATTACATTTCCTTGCATCAAAGCTACTCCGGTTGTATTAACTTAAAAGATGGAGTAGTTGCATAGTGAGGTCTTGTTGAAAATGTTATTTCAAATATATTTCTTTCCTGTGACCCAAACTAATAACAACAATTATCAGTCGTTCATCTTGAATATCAACGATAACCCGATACTGGCCAACACGATATCTCCAATACTCGTTAAGCTTTCCTTTAAGAGGTTTCCCATATTTTCTAGGATCAGTTGTTCCATCAAGATTATTATCAATCCAAGTAAGTATTAATGCAGCTTGTTTGTTGTCAATTGATTTTAAGTTCTTAATTGCCTTCTTTTCAAATTCAACCTTATACCTTTTCATAATCCCAGCTGTTTCTTTACGTCATTAATAGAATATGTTTCAATGGAGCCATCTTTTCTATTTTTTTCATATTCTTCAATTGAACGCAAATCAAACATATCTTCAATGCGTTCAATGACAGATGTTTTTACAAAATCGCTTACGCTAACGCCATAAAAATCAGCATAAGTTTTAATAAGTTCCTTTTCTTCTTCAGTTGCTCTAATGCTAATTACACTCATAACATCACATCCTTCTAAAGAAATTGTAATACATTTGTATGACAATGTCAATTAGAAATAAACTGGTGAAAACACATAGTATCTTCAATTTTAAAACTAATAACTTCCCTCCACATTTTCACCCTGCACAAGCTTAACCCCTGAGCTTGTACCAATTCTTTCAGCTCCAGCTTCAACCATTAGAACAAGATCTTCAAAACTTCTGACACCTCCCGATGCTTTTACTTTGACTGAAGCATCAACATATTTACGAAGCAAAGCAACATCTTCCACCGTTGCTCCACCTGTTGAGAAGCCTGTTGATGTCTTTATAAAATCAGCTTTAGCTTCACTAACACAATGACAAGCATTAATTTTATCTTCTTCAGTAAGGAGACACGTTTCGATAATGACTTTAAGCACTATATTCTCTCCAACAAGTTCTTTTAAATCTCTGATTTCACTCGTTACATAGTCAAGTTTACCTTCTTTTAATCGTCCAATATTTAATACCATATCGATTTCATTAGCTCCATCTTGAAGAGCAGCTCTAGTTTCTTCAATTTTTGCTTTTGTAGACATAGCACCAAGTGGAAATCCAATAACAGTCGCTATCTTTACATCAGTATCTTTCAGCAGCTCATAACACTGTCTAACATTGGATGAATTAACCATCACACTTGCAAAATCATATTGTCTTGCTTCATTACACAAAGTCTCTATTTGAGCAGTACTCGCTTCCGGTTTTAATAATGTGTGGTCAATTAATTTGTTTAAGTTATTCATATTCTTCCTCTTTTCTCTTGTTCAAACAATCAATAATAACTTGTGCATCACCATCGTATGGCTCTGGTTTGTGACGATACATTGTCTTTTCAGGCCCTTTTCCTAAAATCAAAAGGATGTCATTTGGCTTAGCAACAGAAATAGCGTTACGTATTGCTTCAACTCTTGATTCTATTTTAACATAAGGATGCATATAAATCATACTAGCAATTTGATCAGAGATATCTGAAACTTGTTCATCTCTAGGATCGTCTTCAGTGAGTATGATTAAATCACAATACTTATCTGCAACCGCCCCCATTTGGGCACGTTTTGATTTATCACGTTTACCAGGAGCGCCAAATACGGTAATTACTCTACCACTTTCCTGGATAATTTCTTTAGCAAATGACATAATTTTTTCTAAACCATCTGGAGTATGAGCAAAGTCAACAAAGATATCAAAACCAAAGTCATTTTCAACTCTCTCTATTCTTCCTTCAATAACGTCGATGTGTTTAATTGATTCAATCATACCATCAAACATTAAACCATATTCATGACAAACAATCATTGCCTGAACGAGATTAAATATATTGTATTTTCCAATCAAGTTGGTAACGAAGTTATGGGTTTTACTTTCAGTAGTAATACTAAATCGGGTTTCATTTTTATCTAAAACAATACTATGAATAAATACATCTACATCCGAAGATTTCATTGAAACAGTTATATTCTTTTTAGTAATTTCTTTCGATAAACGAAGTCCGTACACATCATCAATATTGATAACTGAAAACCCATTCTCTGAAAGTTGTAAAAATAATTGTTTTTTTGCTTGATAATAGGATTCCATATTTAAATGAAAATCGAGATGATCTTGCGTTAAATTCGTAAAGACGCAACAATCAAAAACGAGTTGTTTTACTCTACCTAACTCAATTCCTTGGCTACTAACTTCAAAAGCACAAAAATTGACATGTTCCGATACCATCTTAGACAAAAGCTGTTGGTTTGTTACAAGATCTTGTGTTGTTAAACTAGGTTTGAGTTGATAGTCAGGAGTTTTGACTCCAAGTGTCCCGATATATCCTGTTTTGTATTGAAAATTTAATAACTGGAAAATTAATGAACCTATAGTTGTTTTACCATTTGTTCCAGTAATTCCGATTAATTTCAACTTACTACTCGGACTGCCAAAAAAACGATTAACTGCTTTAGCAAACGAATTGTCTAAATCACTTTCAAATATATAAGCAATACCTTCTTTCTTGCTTCTTATTTCTCTACTATGGACAATAGCAACTGCTCCATTATCGATTGCTTGTGTAATAAAACTATGACCATCATTTGTAATTCCCTGAAGACAAAAAAAGATACTATTCGGTTTCTTATCACGAGAATCATACATAATATTTTTAATTTCTATTGGTGAACAATCGTTTCTATCCAGTAACATATTTAGTTGCATTGTGTACTCCTTGATATGATTCTGTCAAACTTCTTCTGAAATCGTTTTTTAAGAGGAAAAAGTTTATTTAAATTTATAAAAAACAACGAATTATCGTCATTAATAAATGGATAAACGATTTCATCAAACCCTGATGTATATAATTCTTGTTTTAATGAACTAATATCTAAAAAATGCACTTCTTTATTCTTTACAAAAGTTAAACATTTACCAAAGGGATCAATAAGAATATAGTTATTTCCTTTTTCATTCAATAAGAAACACTGAGCAAAGCTTTGACCTGGTTTGTAGTAGGCCCCTTTGTGTATATCTAAGGCTACAAGTTCTTTTTTAAAATCAAAATACAGGTTATAGTATTGTTTTAAATCAAAAACAGCTGTTTCGACATCATAGTAATAATTGAGCTGACTAGAGAAGATAGGGACAAAAATCCTTCTTCTATCTTCAATAACAAAATGCTTGAGCTCTTTTTTAATGATTTCGGCTTGTGGTTTAAATAAAAGATTTCGTTCAGAATAGTTAATGTGTTGCCATAAATCTTGATTAGCGTTGCGAAATAATTCGAATTCATTTTGAATCGCTTCTTTATTCTTTAAAGCTTCAAGAATCATTTGAGCTTGATAATATTGTAAAGGAGTTGTGATTTTTTTAAAATAACTTTGAACAATTATATTTTTACACAGTAATTTGCTGTTTGTTCTTATTTCTTGTGATTCAAAAAAGGTCAGTGGGTAACTCTTTTCAAAAAGTGTAAATAATTCTTTCATTGCTATTTCTTCTTTGCTAAAAGCTTTAACATTCTTGTTTCTTCTTCAGTTAACTTTCGATAACTACCAGAAGCCAACTTTCCAATTTCTAATGGTCCAAAAGCAAAACGATGAAGTTTAATCACTTCATGATGAAAGAATTCCATCATTTTTCTGATTTCACGATTTTTTCCTTCATGTAAAGTTATATCAAAATGTGTTTGCTTTTTGTCTGAATCAATCTTAACATTATAAACTTGTGCTGGTAAATAGTTTTCTTCTTTTGTCTTTATACCTTTTTCAATTAATACTTTTTGACTATCAGTCAATGTACCACGTATTTTTACATGGTATTGCTTAGAAAATTCATGTTTAGGATGCGTTAAAAGATTTGTTAACTCCCCATCATTACTAACTAAAAGAAGTCCTGTTGATTGATAATCAAGTCGTCCTACCGGAAATAAACGTCTTTTATCTTTAATTAAATCAACTACACAAATACGGTTTCTGTCATCGCTAGAAGAACTTAATACCCGTGCTGGTTTATTGATCAGATAAGTTACTTTGTCTTCAAACGAAATCGTTTTTCCATTAACATTAATGAAATCAGTAGCTTCAACTTGGGTACCTAGTTCTTTAACTACAATCCCGTTTACTTTAACTTTTCCTTCTAAAATTAGCTCTTCGGCTTTTCGTCGAGAAGCTATACCTGCTTGTGCGATTACTTTTTGTAGTCTTTGTCTCATTGGAAAAGCTCCTGTTCTTCTTCGTTGTTTAAATTTAATTCAGGTAATTCATTCAGTGATACCATTTTGAAAACATCAAGAAACCCTTCACTGATTCCATAGAGGATCGGCCGTCCAGGTGTATCTAATCGACCTGCTTCCACTATTAAATCTAGAGATTGCAGTTTTCTAAGAGTAATTTCACTTCCAATACCACGAATCTCTTCAATTTCGATTCTAGTAATTGGTTGTTTATAAGCTATAATTGCTAATGTTTCCAGCGCAGATTGAGAGAGTTGTTTTACTTTAGAAATGTTCAGAAACCTTGAGATTGATTCAAAACAAACAGGTTTTGTAACAAAGTGATATTTCTTTCCATAGTTAACAAGAAGTAAACTTGAATCTGACTTTTCATGATAAGATGTTAAATTATCTAGTTCACTTTGAACCTGTTCTAAATCAGCCTGTAAAATATCATTAATCTGTTCAAGTGTAATTCCTTCATCTCCAGCAATAAAAATTAGTCCTTCTATTTGTTGTCGTAAATTTTTCATTCAATCCCCTTTAAATATATTTGCTCATGATTTACGCTAAAAGCTAGCTCGCGCATGCGAATCATATCTAGCACAGCTAAAAATGTTACAATTTGATACTCTATTAAATTACTTTCTAACAATAAAGATTCAAG
>JAAYEW010000141.1 GCA_012728555.1 Erysipelothrix sp. | reverse complement strand
TGATCATTTGATAATCCGCTTGGGGATCATAGATTGAAATTTTGGTTACATCCGGTGCCTCTAACAAATCATCGACCCAAATTTGTTTAACATAGTACTTATCAAATTCTTTTGCTGTTTCAGGGTCCATTCCATTAGGTAAATAAGCGCCTGTAAAGGTTCCGACTGTATTTAAACATTTCAGTTCACGGCACAGAAGTAGTGCTTTATCACTTAACTGTTTATCAATGATATTGGTATATACGCTAGTTGTTCCTTCGTAGACGAGTGTTCCGTTATCACTAAAATAGACGAAATCATCGGCATGTTCGCCCATTTGATTGTAGAGGGTTTGATATTGTCTTCCTGATCCAATTCCTAGTTTAATATTGAGGCTTTTTAGTTGTGTAACAACCTCGAAAAAACCATGCGGTAACTCTTTGTTGCTATTTAAGAGTGTCCCGTCCATATCAAATACGATTAGTCTAATCATTAAATATCTTCCAAATGTCGCTCACTGGTTTGTGATCTTGAATTGCTTCGATTGTTTTGGCTAGCATATAGCCTATCGAAATTTGTTTTATCTTTTTACATTTTTTCTTTTCGTCACTCATTTCAATCGAGTTTGTGACAACTAATTCTTCGATTTGGGAATTCTCAATATTATCAAGTGCATTGCGTGAAAGCACTCCGTGTGAACAAGCACAGTATACTTTTGTTGCCCCTTTAGCATAGAGCATATTTATACCACCTAATAGTGAACCGCCTGTATCAATGATGTCATCGACTACAATTGCAATTTTTCCTTCAACATCACCGATTAAATTAATTGCTTCAGCGACATTAGGTTGGGTACGACGTTTGTCGATAATTGCGATAGTTGAATTTGGGATCACATCGGATAGACGACGTGCTCTACTTGCTCCACCGTGATCTGGTGAAACGACAACAACTTCTTCTTGGAAGTTTTTTGCTCGGTAGTATTGACCAAATAGTGATGTTGCAGATAAATCATCGATTGGAATATCGAAAAATCCTTGAATTTGTGGAGCATGTAAATCCAAAGTGACAATTCTGTCTGCTCCTGCAGCTTGTAGTAAATCTGCCATCAATTTGGCTGTTATTGGCTGGCGTGCTCTTGCTTTACGGTCTTGTCGAGCATATCCAAAATATGGCATTACGACAGTGACTTCTCTAGCAGATGCTCTTTTAAAAGCATCCAATGCAATTAAAACTTCCATATACGTTTCTGATACTGGATCACTGGTCGATTGAATCAAGAACACATCTCTTCCTCGAACAGATATTTCTGGTTCAACTAAAATCTCGCCATCAGCGAAGTGATTAACTTTAATTGCTCCACGTTCAATATGTAGGTGCTGACATATCTCATCAGCCAGTTCTAAACTACTTGTTAGCGCAAATACTATTGTGTCTTTCACTTTTTATCCCCCTCAAGTTTCTTTTTGTTTTTGTATTTCAGTCCACCTTCTTTTTTGGTGATGACATCTGCTCGTTCAATAACCATATCATTATCCAACACATTTTTTGAAATTGTCGATCCGGCCGCAATAACAGCATTTTTTCCGATGACAATTGGAGCGATTAAATTACAGTTTGATCCAACGAAGGCTCCATCTTTGATTTCAGTTCTGTATTTATTTTTACCATCATAATTAACGGTAACAACACCACATCCTATATTGACATCTTCTCCTACTTCACAGTCTCCTAAATAAGTTAGATGGGCGCAGCGCGAGTTCTTATGAAAAATTGTGTTTTTAAATTCAACAAAATTCCCTAATCTGTTATCGTCCATCACATGTGTACTCATTCGTAAATGAGCAAAGGGTCCTACTGTACAGTTATTATCAACTCGTGAATCAATAATCTTAGAGGATTCAATTTTTGTGTTGTCTCCAATGGTGGCGTTTTCTAGCCAAGAATTTGAGGTGATGATGGTATTGGTTCCAATAGTCGTTTTTCCTTTAATTACAACGTTTGGGTGAATAGTCGTATCTTGACCAATGACACAATCTTCGGAAATGTACGTATTTTGTGGATCAACAATGGTTACACCTTCTCTCATCCAGTGATTGTTGATTCTTTCTTTTAGCCAAGCATCTGCTTTTGCTAATTGTTTTCGATCATTAATTCCCATGACTTCGTCTATATCATCGACCCTGACGGCTTTGACTTTGTGTCCGTTGTTTGTGAAGAGTTCGACAATATCGGTGAGATAATATTCTTGAGAATGATTGTGATTTGTAATTTGAGGTAAATATTTAAATAAAAGCTCGTTATCAACACAATAGATTCCAGTATTAATTTCTGAGATCCGGCGTTGTTCTTGATTCGCATCTTTAAATTCGACGATGCGTATGATTTCACCAAGACTATTTCTAACGATTCTTCCATAAACTCCTGGATCTTCTAGTTTTGCGCTTAAGACAACTAAATCTGCTTTTTCTCCTTCTTCAAACATCATTTGAATTGTTTCAGTTTGAACGAGTGGACAATCTCCATACAGGATAATTGTTTTCCCTTTTTTATCTTTCAATGAATCGACATGTAATAGAGCATGCCCAGTTCCTTTTTGTTCAAGCTGCTCACTATAGCGAACACTGTCTTTTAAATATTCTCTAATCTGGTCTTGTTGATAACCCACTACGACATCGATTTGGTCTACATTAAGTTTTTTTAATCGATCAACGAGATGTCCAATTAATGGCTTATCAGCAATGGGATGCATGACTTTGTTGATTGATGACTTCATGCGAGTTCCTTTTCCTGCTGCTAACACAATGGCGTACTTCATAAAATTTCCTCCTGTTTATATTGTACACTAGATAGTGACAATTCCGCTCTTTTTTACGAGTGGATATTTCAAATAAAACTGTTCTACTGCTTTTCTAGTTAAATTTTCATCCTGTGTAATTCCAAAGACAACAGAGCCTGCTCCTGTCATACAAGCGTTGTCAAATCCAAATTGGACTAGTTCGTCGATGATCTTTTGTATTTCAGGGTGTTCATTGATTGCTTGTGGTTGTAAGTCATTAATTATGTTTCTTTGAATTTTATCGTAATTGCCTGTTTGTAATCCGTCTAGTAATTCTTCAAATTCCAAAACAGAGGCTTCCTTTATTTCTAAGTTTTCGAATAACTTTTTGGTACTAACTCCAAAGCTTGGTTTAACTAAGAATAAATGAAAGTTTGTATCAATATTTAAAAATTCTAGTTTTTCTCCAATTCCTGTGACAAGTGCGGGCTTATTGAATAAACAAAAGGGAACATCTGCTCCAATTTTAAGTCCGACTTCGATTAACTCATCTTGTGTCAAGTTGAGAGAATACATATCATTTAACATGTTAATGACACAGGCTGCATCAGCACTTCCTCCTGCCATTCCTGCTTGTGTTGGTATGTTTTTGACAAGTTTTATTTGGAAGTTGGTTGGTGTGTCGTATCGCTGGTGCATGACTTTTACTGCTTTATATACTGTGTTTTTGTCATCGTTGGGTAAGTAGTATTTATTGCTTTGAATCGTTAACTGATTACTTTCTACTATTTCAACGGTATCAAACAAATCAACTGGAACCATTATCATTCGTAAGTCATGATATCCATCTTCTCTTTTTCTAATAACATTGAGACCTAAGTTTAATTTTGCGTGTGCTTTACGTTTCATAGACACTCCGATACATTTCTATAAATTGACTGGTTGTTAATTCTTGAGCTCGAACACTTGGTTTTAACTTGTTGTCAAGAAATAGCTTTTCAATTTGATAGCTATCTGGTAAAGGAACTCGCATGAAATCATCAATCAATAAAGTCATGCACCCTATTGCTGATAAACCACTAATTTGACATTTGGTCGATCGACTAAAAAAACTAAACGTTGACCAAATTGATGTAGTTGTTGGTTATCAACAAGAACAGATTAGAGAGTATTTAAAAGACAGTGTTCGCTATAGTGA
>JAAYEW010000140.1 GCA_012728555.1 Erysipelothrix sp. | reverse complement strand
ATCGCCATGATATTTCTATTTACAGGAGTATTCCTACAAGTAAAATTGTTAATTGAGGTCTATAAAAACTTAAAAACGATGAAACTTTAGGGGCGATGAAGTGAACCAATTAGGTTGGACATTGTTTTAATCAATTAATTTCAAGGATTTGGTTTCTGCATTGTACAGGGCTAAGTCCTCTTAAATTTGATTTTATTCTATTGTAGTTATAACACACAATATATTCTTCTATTTCACGACTTGATTCATGAATATCTTTAAACGTTGTCTCTTCTCCATAAACATATCTAATATCAAGGCAATCAGTGTTCCGCCCAATAAACCTGTGGGAAGAAACGAATCAATCAAGTATGCTATCGAAGCAATGATTGCTGCTAAGACGATCCCTTTTCTTTTAGTACTGACCTTTTCCATACGATCTCCTTTACAAGCATCTTAGATTTTAACATGTTTACGGACTAAATGTTGAATCGATTGGCTAAATACGACACAATAGAATATAAAAAAAGATGATTATCCTGTTTGATAAATCATCTAGTGGACAGTCTTATTTAATTTATCCGTTAATTAATTTTCCTCTTAACCAAGAAGACAGTTGTTCAATAATAATGACAAGAACAATAATACCAATCAAAAGAGTTGTTGCATCTTTCCAGCGAAACGCATTCATCGCGAAGATCAATTCTGCACCAATCCCACCTGCTCCAACCATCCCTAAGATAGTTGCGTTTTTTACGTTGATTTCAAAACGATAAATCGTTGTCGATAAGAAATTGGATTTTAATTGTGGAATAATTCCATAACGTATTTTTTGAAACATGGTACTACCACTCGAATCAAGGGCTTCTAATATCCCTTTGTCTAGCTCTTCGATTGCTTCAATAAAGAGTTTTGAGATCATTCCGACAGATGTAATCGAAAAGGCTAAAATTCCTGCAACAGGTCCTGTTTCAACTTGAATGAAAATTAAGACATACACTAAAGCTGGAATGCAACGAATTATCGTAATAATGACCACACCAACTGTCGATCCAAGACTTCCTGTAATATTTCTTGAACTTAAGAAAGCAAGAGGGAGTGAAATAATGGCACCAATAATTGTTCCTAATAAAGCAATGCACATCGTTTCTAGCAACAAATAAGGAACTCCTGCTGTACTTGTAAAGTTTAAGAGCATATCCCATTGAGGTTGAAAGAAGTATGTTAAAATCTTGGTCGCGATATTGAGTCCATCTTGAGAAAACTTGTTAAATTGTACGTACGGCAAACACAAACCAATTAGTAGTAAAATTAATGCACCAATTGCTGGTCGCTTTGGCCATCGATTTGGTTCACGGGATAAGGTTTCATTAATTCGTTGTTGACTCATGATAACCTCTTTCTAAGTGCTCTAGAAGCAAATTCTACCACTAAAACGGTCATAAAAATAACAATCAATATAGGTGTTACATTGGAATAGTTTTGTAAACCAATTTGGTAGTTTAACATCAAACCAATTCCACCTGCTCCAACGTATCCTAAGATTGCGGAAGAGCGAATATTCATTTCAAAGTTATATAGAATTTGAGATAAGAAGACTCCTGAAATCTGAGGCATGATTGCTACCCAATAAGCTTTAAAACGGGATGATCCTGTCGCTAACAAGGCTTCAAAAGGACTCATGTTTACGGTTTCAATGTAGTCATACATCATTTTAGTAAGAATCGAGTAGGTGAAGATGCCTATTGCCAACATCCCAACAAATGATCCTAACCCAAAGACGATTGATAGTAAGATCGCATAGACAGTTAATGGAATCGTCCGTACGATTCCTAAGACCACTCGGATGATGTTGAGTGAAAGTTTATTTTGGTTTAAATTTGATGAAGCAAAGTACATTGTCGGAAAAGCGAGGATAGTTCCTAGTAAAGTACCAATAAAACTCATTGCTAATGTTTCAATAATTGGTACCCAAATTCGACTAAAATAATTATTATCATATGGAAATAAACGATCGATAAATTGAACAAATTTTGTTGGAGCCTCAATAAAAAGCACTGATGGCTCAAAATCAGTTAGTGTACTGGAGAACCAGATGATTAATAGGACCCCTAGGATGATAAATGGTGTCCAATTAAATGGTTTAACAACACTGTGTCCATTCTCTAAGACTATTTTTTTTGAACGAAACATACTTATTTCTCCATGACATCATCAGTGGTGAGTTCACGGCCATAGATCATCTTTAATGTCTCATCGGTAACATTTTCACTTGGTCCATCGAAAACGACTTCTCCAGCATTTATCCCAATGATACGATCACAATATTTTAATGCAATATCGACATGGTGAATGTTGATTAATATAGTAATGTTTAAATCTTTGTTGATTTTAACAAAGTCTTCCATAACAACGTTTGCTGTCACCGGATCGAGTGCCGCTACTGGTTCGTCTGCTAAAATAATATTTGGTTTTTGTGCTAAACATCTTGCAAGTGCGACCCGTTGTTGTTGTCCACCAGAAAGTTCATCTGCTCGATGGTAGGCTTTCTCTAAAATACCAACTCTGTCTAAGGACTCAAGCGCTAATATCTTATCGCTTTTGTTATAAAGTCCAAGAATACTTTGAACAAAGTTCATGTCTGCGACTCTAGAAGCTAAAACGTTTTGAATAACACTAACACGATTGATTAAGTTAAACGATTGAAAAACCATTCCAATATTTCGTCTAAACTTACGGAGTTCTTTGCCTTTTAGCTTTGATACATCGACACCATTGACAATGCATTGACCAGAAGTAATTGGAATCATTTGGTTAATTATTCTGATTAAGGTAGACTTTCCTGCACCAGAAAGACCAATGATAGCTATCATCTCTCCTTGTTCAATTTTTAAGTTCACATCTTTTAATGCTTTCGTTCCATTAGGATACACCTTGGACGCATTAATAAATTCAATCATTCACTTTTCTCCTTATAAATATAAAAAGGCGGAAGTTAATCCGCCTTCTTATGTTGTTACTAATTGATTATTTGTTAGCCTCTTGAACTAGTTTATTAACCTTTTTAGCACCTTCGTAATCAGCATCTGTAACTTTTGAGTATCCATTGTGATTGTAGATTTTGATTGCTTTAGCACCAGCTTCAGTCTTCGCTAAGTTAATAAATGCATTAGCGATAGCATCTGCTAATTTATCATCAACAATTTTTGAACTTACAGAAACTGTATCGTTTTGAATCTTGTCTGTGACACCGATAATAGCCGTTTCAGTCCAAATATTTTCTTTACCCCATTCTTTAACCCAGTTTTCTGCATTATCCATACGGAAATCATTATAACCTGGAGCAACATCACATTGTCCTAAAGCCATCTTGTTTGCAGCACCAGGATATCCACCACTTTCAACTCTTGAAGCTTCTGGCATATCCGCAAATGTTTTACCAAAACGATCTTGTAACCAGACTGCTGGATATTGGTAACCAGATCCCGAAGTTGGAGAAGCTAAACACCATACAGCTGTACTGACATCTTCCCAAGTTAACTCTTGGTTGTTCTTAACTTTATTAGCAAGTTCTTGTCCTTTTTCAGAAGGTCCAGCAATAATAATACCACGATAGTAAGTAACGATGTCTGTATTATTTTCATTTGCTTCACCCGTATTCCAATCCATTGGATTTTCTGAATCATATTTTAAACCATTGCGTGTCGAAGCTAAGATAACTTTTACACCTTTTTCTGAATATGCAGCATACGTTCCACCTGGAATTAAACCAACATGAGCAGATCCAGAAACAAGTGCTTCTCCTGCTGCTTCATAATTAGTTAGTGTGTCAATAGATACTTTAGAAACTTCGTATCCTTCTTTTTTCAATTCATCGAT
>JAAYEW010000139.1 GCA_012728555.1 Erysipelothrix sp. | reverse complement strand
TTTAAAACAATTTCCTCTAAATCAACATTTAATTTATCAGCCAATTGAATACAATAATTGGTTATATCTGCTAATTCATCACAGACTGCTTCGACATCAAAATTATTATCATCCCACTGAAAACATTCCAACAATTCACCCGCTTCTATTGATATCGATTTCGCCAAATTGGAAGGGGAATGAAATTGATCCCAATCACGATCATTAACAAAGTCAATAATTTCTTTTTTCGCTCTTTCCATTTACAATCACCCCTTCAAATGATGTTTCAATATCCACCACACAATAATCATCCACTAGTTTTAGGGTACTGCTACCTTTTAAGTATCTCATAAAACAAGTGTACACATTATTGACAAACTATTCAATTGATAATTATAAAGTGTGCAATACAAAAAAACGAACAGATGAATAATAAAATAACCAGAAATACTATAATTAACTCAAAGCATGTGATATAATTCAATTAATTTAATGAGATAGATTTAGAAATGAAAAGGAGTAAAAAAATGGATAAAATGATCAAGGGATTAATGTTATTCTTTGCCTCAGTACTAGGGATCTTTAGCCTACCAGTAATTTTCGTCTTAACAGTTATTCTAGTAGCTGTTGAAGAAGCTCACAAACAAATCGATAGAAAGAATTAAGGCTAAAAGTCTAATCAGTGACAATTAATGATAATGAAAAAAATTGTTAAATTCTTTTGATAAGTTTTTAGGAGATCCTCAGCTCAGAGCATATCATAAGCAGGAGGGCAGAAAATGACATTCAAAATCGACTCACTACACGATGTGTTAGCACTCATTAAATGGCTAACCGTCAACTACCTCGTTGTCAAAGAAGTCAACATTAAGTTTGTGGAAATTATAGACTAACGGCAACAAAAAAGAACATACATCGAACCTTAGTAGATGTATGTTCTTTGGTATTTTAAGATGTCCTTGTAATCCTCAATCAACTCCTCAAACTCTTCCATCGTAATAATCTCAATCTTACAACGCTTGTTACGAATGTAGTTATCCGCAATAATCTGATTTGTACTCAAATCACCATACGTTTCCCACTGAAGGTCTTCATCACCCCAAATGATGTAATCCGTTTTACGCGTCACCTTCTTATCAAAGATGCCACCCGTATTAGTCACCATCTCTACAATTTGTTTACGAGTATAAGCTGGAATCTTGCACCCCAGAGCGACTCGCTTCTGATAGAACTTATGATTCTTATCAAAACGAGAAGGATCCACCTCAATCACTCCAGAACGCTTGTTATACGATATCGTCTTCACATTAGAAAGCTTCTCGATCTCTTCATCCGTCATTCGCTTCTTTGTTTCTTGATAAATCCACAACGTCGTATAACAATCATCCACCGCCGTGTTATTAATCGTTTTTAAACCAAAATACTCACACAAAGCCAACATCGAATGCTTCCCCAAGAACTTAAACTGGCGACGACTCAACCGCAGCGTATCAATAAAATCATTACTAATTGGTTTAAAACCATACAACAAACAACTATCATAAATCGCATTATAGTCATGATGAATCGAATGACTCATCTAAATGTCATCTCCAATAAACTCCTTAAACCGCTCAATCACATCACCAAACCGTGGCGCATTCTCAACCATCGCATTCGATATTTTAGTAATCACCATCGAATTATAAAAAATTGGATATCGCGGCTTCAATAACTCATCAAAAGTATCCACAACAATACCATTACGAACCTTAATACTTGAAAGTTCAATAATGTCACCATCATGAATCATGCCAGCAGACATCTTCACACCAATAATACAAAAATCATCCCCAAGCACCAATGTGCTCTTGCCTTTTAAATCTCTCATACATCTAGTGTAACTTTAAAATCACTCTGAATCAAATACAAAATAAATTGCATAAAGAAAAGAAACACCCGAAGTGTTTCTTACAGTGAGAAGAGTTCGCTCATCGCATCAGGATGAACATCCCAAAGATTCATCAGTTCATTATAAATATCAACTTCAATCTCATTCAGAGCTGGAACAAAATCAGCCACTGTTTTCTTGTCCATAATTCCTTTAGCTACCTTCGCATAAGCCTCATCAACATTCTCAAAGGTATCCCGAACCGGTTTCATTTCTATTGTCATATCCTATCTCCTTACATCAGTAGTATAACAGTTATAAAGAATTATTGCTAATTATTGCAAGATATTAATGAAATAAAACACAAAAACGGTACTATTTAACTAAACTCCAAACAATAACCAAATTAGAACATAACCCGTTAACACTGCAGCCAAAGTATACGGAATCGAAATCTTCATAAACGTCCACGGTTTGACTTCATAATTTTCCTTCCTCAAAATACCAATCGCCGCAATATTCGCCGACGCACCAATCGGAGTCAAATTACCACCCAACGTTGCCCCAGACAATAATCCAAAATAAAGAACCGTTGGATCAAGCCCCAACTGAGCCGCAATACCACTCACAACCGGCAGCATCGTCGCCACATACGGAATGTTATCAATAAACGCCGACAAGATAACACTCGCAAACGTTAAGAGCGTATACAAGACAAATACATTCGTCCCACCAAACTTAACAAACAACTTCGCAATCTCATCAATTGCTCCAACCTCAGAAACCCCCGCAATTACCACAAACAATCCAGCTAACAAGAACAGCGTAAAGAAATCAAGCTCTGCAGTAATGGTCTTAAGGGTATCAGAAAACGAGTAACGAACCGACTGAATTACTAAACCAAGCAGTAAGAACCCCATACAAAGATAACCATTAATTAAGGAAGGCATGTTTGGTAAGAAACTGGCAACAATTAAACTCAGAATTGTACCCAACAATAAAAAAGTAGGCACAAAATCCTCAACGATTGTATACTCCTCTAAATAAACCTTTTGATTATCCTTACGAAACGCAATATACAAAATCATCGTCGCAGCCATCATACTCAACTGAACAATCCAAAACAGACCAGGCTTTCCTTGATAGACAAAGAAATCCATAAAGTTCATGTCCGCATGACCACCCAATAAAATAGAGGTCGTATCCCCAACCAATGTTGCAGCCCCCTGTAAGTTAGACGCAATCGAAATCGCAATCACACTCTTCACCGGAGAAATATTCAACTTCTTAGAAATCTGTACAGCCACCGGAGCCACCATCAACACCGTTGCCACATTATCCACAAATGCCGAAATGATCCCCGAAAACAAACTCAGTGCCAACACGACCCACTTCACATTCGGTGCCTTATCAATTATATAGTCCGCAAGTAGAGCAGGCATCTTTGACTCAATAAACAAAGCGACTGTCCCCATTGTCCCCGCAATCATCATCAGAACATTAAAGTCAATCGCTTTAAACACTTTACTCACAGGGAGTAACCCCAATACAACAAACAGAGCCGCTGAAGTAATAGCCACATGCGCTCTGTACCTTGGTAAACTTATCATTAACACATAGGTCAATACAAATAGAATCAACCCCATTGATAGATCATTCATCCGATATCCTCCCTGATTACTCAATGATAATAACATATTTTAGAGTCAATTTGTCAGTCAATTTCATAAACAAAGCCAAAGTCTTCATCCTATAAGTCGAATAGCTAAAAAAACATGATATAATCAATCATGAGGTATTCCTATGAAAAAAATCATTCAACGAAGTTTTACAGCATTAATAATGTTCTTCCTACTCATTACCATGATCTCACCCATCAAAGCAGCCAATCAAATAATCATCCACTACAAACGGATCGATGGCAACTACGAAGGATGGAACCTATGGGTTTGGGCCGATGGCAAAGATGGCAAAGAAGTTGAATTCAATAGTGAAGACGACTACGGAAAAATTGCCACAATCGACTTAGAAACTGTAGGAAAAACAGGCTTCATTGTCAAAAAAGTCGACGGTGATAATATTTGGTCAGCCAAAGATGTCGACTCCGATCGCTTCATCGATCAGTTCAATGACCAAGGGGTCAGTGAAGTATGGTTAATGGAAGGCGACCCAGAAGTATCCTACACCAAACTGGATGGAACCATCCAAGATAAATTCAAAGATGTCCAAATCACGGACATGAAAATAATCAAGTTCACAACTAGCACCCCCTTTACCACCCAAGAACTCGATAAAATAAGCGTTGATGGGTACTCCATCAACAAAATCGTCCCAGGCACTACCACCTCTGCCTTTATCTATCTCACTCAAGACATTGATTTAAGAAAAGAAGTCAACGTTACCTTTGACCGCTATGGAACCAGTGTTGCTCGTTTAGGCAGTGTCCTACACAGCAACTCCTTTAATCAAAAATATGCGTACGAAGGAAACCTTGGTTACAGTTACAGTAAAGAGAAAACAGAATTCAATCTGTGGGCACCAACCGCACTCTCAGTCAAACTCATTGTCGAAAATGAACCGTACGACATGACTTTACTAGACAAAGGGGTTTGGAACACTACCATAACAAAAGATCTTCATCTCAAAGAGTATGTTTATGAACTCGAGTTTCTAAACAATGAAAAAGTAATCTCGGTCGATCCCTACAGCTTTGCGGTGACAGCCAACTCAACCCATACAGTGATTGTGACCAATGAGGATTTATCACCACATAATTGGGATTCATCCAAGCGCATGGACTCCTTTACCAAGAATACCGATGCAATCATCTATGAAGCACACATCCGAGATTTAACCATTGGAAAAGACAATGGTATTATCAACAAAGGAAAATTCTTAGGACTCACAGAAAAAGGCACGAAAACAACCAGTGGCAACCTCAGTGGACTAGACTACATCAAATCTCTAGGAGTCACCCACGTTCAATTGTTACCAATCTATGACTTTGCGAGCATCGACGAAACCGCAGATTTAAGTTATGGAAAAGTCTATAACTGGGGCTACGATCCCCTAAACTATAATGTTCCCGAAGGAACCTATAGCACCGATCCAACGAGTCCAACTTTACGAGCAGTTGAGCTTAAAGAGCTCATCAATACCCTTCACAATGAAGGACTCTACGTCATTATGGACGTTGTCTACAACCATGTCAGTGATGTCACCCGCTCTGCCTTCCACAAAACTGTCCCAGGTTATTTCTTTCGCTACGATGATGCTGGACGCCTACTCAATGGAACCGGTGTCGGCAATGAAACGGCCTCTGAACAACCCATGTTCAGACGCTACATGATTGAAAGTTTAAAATATTGGGCAACTGAATACAATCTAGATGGGTTTCGATTCGACTTAATGGGCATCCACGATGTTCAAACCATGAAACAAGTCACAGAAGCCATCAATACCATTGACGATAGTATAATCTTATTAGGAGAAGGATGGGACATGGGAACCCAACCATCCAATGTCAAAGCCAATCAAAAGAATGCCGATGATTTACCAGGAATAGCCTATTTTAACGATTCGATTCGCGATGCCATCAAAGGAAGTGTCTTTGATGTAGCAGATCCAGGAATGGTCAATGGTAAATTATCCCAAGAATCACTGGTTGGAAACAACCTGTTAGGAGCCAACCACATTGACAAGATGCTTGGTAACTATGTCAGTGCAGCACAAGTGGTTCAATACGTAGAAGCTCATGATAACTTAACTCTTTTTGATAAACTACTAGCATCAAAACCCGAAGACAGTGATGCGATTCGTGAGAAACGTCACAATTTGGCAAGTAGCATGGTCTTACTATCACACGGAATGCCATTCATCCATGCTGGACAAGAAATCTTACGCACAAAAAATGGAGACCACAACTCCTATATTTCACCAGACAGCATCAATGAATTTGATTATGATCGTCAAACAACCTATCCAAACTCGCTCAATTTATTCAAAGAGTTGGTCGCCCTCAGAAAGAAGATGCCCCTTCTTAGACTGGACTCCTTTGAAGCAATTGATGCAGCCGTTAAAAACACACGTTTTGAAAACAACACCATCTCCTATCAGTTAAGCGATAAAGACGTTACCTTGGTCCTTCTCTTTAATGCCAACGAAACAACGACCACTCTGCCAGCGACCAGTGGAACGTACACCCAAGTCTTTAATTCTACAACCTTAGAACCAAAAACCGTTGACATCAAAGAGTCCATTGAGCTAGAAGGCCTCAGTGCCGTTGTCTTACAACAAGGCCAAGCACCAATAGCTCAAACTGAATCCAATACCAACAACAATCAACTCTTCATCATGATTGGTAGTGCTGTAATTTTAGGACTATTAGCAGGTGTCATTTGGTTTAATCTCAAAAACGGAAAGAAACAGTAACATGATTTTAACGATTGATTTAGGAAACAGTTCTCTCTACAGCATTGTCTATGATTTGTTAGGCAACAAAATAACAAGTCATCGACACGATACC
>JAAYEW010000138.1 GCA_012728555.1 Erysipelothrix sp. | reverse complement strand
GGTAAATCCTGAACAAGAGGATAAAGAATGTCACATGTAGAAGTTGGATATTGATTCAACACACTTAGAATAACCGATGTAAATACCTTGCCAGATAGCAATCTTTGTAACGTTAGTTCTTCTTCGTAATTTCCATCGTAATCAACAACAATTAATTCGTTTTGTGGACGAGTCAGTGCAACATACAATAGTCGCAGGTTTTCACTTGCTTCTTCTAGCTTTATTTTCTGTTTAAAAGCAAATCTTAAAAGGTTACTTTGATATAATTTATGATCATGATCAATGTCATAAATCGAAATACCCCAATCCGAATCAATTAATACCTTCTTGCTGATATCAGGCAACACAATCCGATCTTGAGAAAACAAATACACAAGAGGGAACTGTAAACCCTTTGAGGCATGTATCGTCAAGACTCTAACCACATCGGCTTCTTCACTTTGGGCTGCAGCACTGGAAGTCTCCAATTTCTTGGAGTTCTCAATCATATCTATAAACCCAGACAAACCACTATTTGTTTGTTGAACATAATCTTCAAGGAGCGAGATAAATAAATCAATGTTTGTCTTTTGTTGAACATTGCAACGCAATTCATAATAATCATTAATCTTCGTTAATTGAATTACAAAATCAAGGGGAGATAGCTCATGATAAAGTTGTTTTACATACTCAAGAGTCTGATACACTTCACTAAACACATTAGGTAAATTTTCATACAACGACTTCTTGTTGTCATGAAGACGAATCCGTGCTAAATCGTTTTCACTCATCAAAAAGAACTTAGACATCAACACCCATAACAAATGTGAATCATCACGAGGATGCAAAATATAATCAATAAAGTGAGACAAGTCACTGACTACATCGGAATTATAAAACCCTTCACGATCATCAAAATAGTAAGGAATATGATACAAATCAAAGAACTTCTTTAAACTTATCTTACGTTTATGACTTTTTGTTAAAATACAAATGTCCTTGTAGTGATATTGGTTTGATTTAACCTTCTCAAGAATATCTTGAGCAATAAAACTCGATATTTTTTCATCCTTACTTTGTTTAATTTCGATTCGTTCACCAAACACAAGTTGATGAACAGGTTGGTCCTTATCAATCAAAGCAATCGATACTTTGGGTTGATCTATTTTATTTTGACGCTCTTCATCACCAATAGTCACAGTGTCTTGGTCTGAATAACTATCTGGTATTCCATCGGTATTCATCGCATACGTAAAAATATGATTACTAAAATCGACAATATTTTTAGTACTACGAAAGTTATTCGATAAAAACAGGGTTTGATGAAATCCATCACTAATCTTCATAATATCTCTCATGATTGAAGGGCGAGCGTGTCTAAACTTATAAATACTTTGTTTGATATCACCAACTCTAAACACATTATTTCCTCTTGAGATTAAGTTAACAATTTCATTTTGAAAAAAGTTAGAATCCTGAAATTCATCAACCATGATTTCTTGAAAACGTTGTTTTAGAACTTGAGTAGCAATCCCACTTGGATGCATTAAAACTTCGTAAGCAAAATGTTCAATATCATCAAAAGTCATTCCTTGATGTTTTATTTTTAATGCTTCAAATTCCTCCTGAAAGCTAAGAGTTAACTCAACTAATAAATCAACATATATTTTAAGAGCTGACGATGTGTTTTGTGTAGTATCCCCCAGTAACATCATTGACATCGTCTCACTCTTCAAAAGCGATTCAACAATATCTTTAGCTTCTTTTAACTCAGGATGAGCTTTACTTAACCGTGGATAAGAAAGCTTTAACAACCCTTCTGATAACGTTTGTATTGTGTTAAAGTCACAATCTTCGACAGCAATAAATAATTCTTTTGATAATGCTAATTGTTGATTAACAATATCAACAAATTTGTTATTGACACTCTCTTGAGCATTCAGTTCAAAATGGAAGTCATCTAAGGCAGTCATCAATGATTTCAATAAATCTTGATAAGAGATTAAAATCACTTCTTGGATTTCTTTTGGTAATTCTAAAAAACTATTCGCCAAATAAGTTGATTGGATTGATTGAAGCCACTGTTGTGGATGAAGATGAACCATTGAACTTGAGCTAAGTTTCTCAATTAATTCTTTAAGTTCTTCATAGGTAAAGACACGAGCATTTAAATAATTAGCAAACTCTTCAAAAACTTCTAAAGATGGATCCTTCATTTTATTGTTGATGACAGTATTCAGTGCCTGATCGATTAAATTACGGGTCATTGAGTCATTCATAATTACACTCACACGTTGTGGATCTAACCCAATCAGATAACCAAATTCCTTCACAACAGATAAACAGAAAGAATGAATCGTTGATATTTGAGCATCCTGTAAATAGACAAGTTCTTTCTTTATCCTTAGATCTTCACTTGCTTGATATTCTTTATACAACGCTTCTTGAAGTCGTTTCTTCATTTCACTAGCTGCTTTCTCAGTAAAAGTCATCGCCAATATGTTTTTGACTGACAAACCATCTTCAAGAATTCGTTTCATCAATCGTGCGACTAAAACAGTTGTTTTTCCTGCTCCAGCAGAAGCTGAAACCGTAAGATTAATACCAGTCGTATGAATTGCATCTAATTGTTCTTTCTTAAACTTCATAGTTATTTTCCTCAATTCTGTAACGTCGATTTATCTCTTCACTAATCGTCTCGATAACAGGGAACCAAGAAGATAATCGCTCATGATCCTTAAAATAGAAATACGAATTATCAACATTGACACGAGTAATTAATCCTTCATTCAATAGCTCCAAAAGCAATCTGTAGAGATAGTAGAATTGATTTGAATAGAACTCAAGGTTGTGAAGATTTTTAATTGTTTTCGCTTTATCAAGTTTCAAAGACTGAATCATCTCTGTTAAAGGATTACCAGACTCTAAGTTAAATGTATAACCAGACAATGGTTTGTCTACAGGAAAGTCCGTTTTGCTTAAACCGTTTGTTGGCGTATAGTGATAAGGACTATGCGATTCATATGCTTCTTTTAGGTTGATATAATAGACGCCTGTACACGTTTTATTGGATAATTTGTTATAGACTAAGGCATAAGTAATAAGTTGTAGCTGTTGACCTTCCAGCAGTTTTTTATCCTCCAGTTTTTTAAATGAAGATTTATAGTCATAAATAACATAGTTGGTGTTATCTGTATCCATGCGATCAATAAAACCAACCAAATAAACTTCTAAATCATCAAATAATTTAAAATCAGAATATTTGAACTCTAGAAAATCTTTATGAGGTTGAAAAGAGGACGATTGTTCTAAACGATTTAAACGTATTAATGTCTGTGAAAGAGAATTGTTTAGCCGTTCAAATGAGAACTTTAAGAAATCAATTCTTGATGGATACAATTGTGTCAACGAAAGATAATATGGTTCTAAGAATTCAAAAATATCTTGTGGATGGTTTGGATAATCTTTTTCATAACGTCTAACTAAATTCTCTAAGACATCATGCGAAATGGTTCCAACTGTTTGAACATCCAAATCAATATAATTTT
Organism: Erysipelothrix sp.; assembly: GCA_012728555.1. Classification (GTDB taxonomy): domain Bacteria; phylum Bacillota_I; class Bacilli_A; order Erysipelotrichales; family Erysipelotrichaceae; genus DUUI01. The sequence goes on along the minus strand of JAAYEW010000138.1, from coordinate 11,714 downwards.
TTTCTCTGACTCTAAGTCCTTGTTCAATAAAGTATTGATAAGAATTTTTAAAGAATATTTCAAAACTTGAAATTGAACCAAGCAGTTTGTTGTCTTTAAAGAATAATTGACGCGCAACACTAGAATCAAGATTATTAATAGGGTTATCAATCCCTAAGGGTTCTTCAAGGTATATCGATTCATAAGAAATACCATTCTTATTAAGATAATCATCAATTTCAAAAGGTGTTTCATATGCTTTTCCTTGATAATCAATTTGAGGTGAAAAAATATAAAGCTTTTTACTACAAGATAAAAAAGATAGCATTTGTTGTTGATGAAATTCAATTCGATCCATTAAGGAAGGAAAGCCTTCGATTTTCTCAACATAACTCTCACCATAGAGACCACTCATTGAATTAAAGTTAGGATAATTATTTTGTGTCATCCCCAAAAAGACACAAGTTTCAAAAGCATAGCTTGGTTGAAATGTGGAATCCGCAACCAGATAATTACTAAAAACAATGGTTTGTTTTTGATTGGATAGTAAGGAGCTTTTCAAAATATTCAGATAATTGTCATCTGTCAAATGAGGTAAAAGATCTTCCAAAGCTTGTTTTAACTGGAGAGCCTGTTTCTTTTTAAGTAACGATGAAAACAAGGAAAACGTCTCTGAAACAAGAGTGCTTACTGTTAAGCGATTGATAGATTGGATCATTTTTTGGAGTGTAACAACTGTTTTCTTAACGGTATTAATTTCTTGAGCCTGATCAAATCGATTTTGAAACATCGATAAATTAATTGCATCAAGATTTATAAAGTCAGTTTTAAAACGATTAAAATCAAGATCATAGCGATAAATAACATCGATGAGGGATGCTGTATGATCAAGATTAAAAATGTTTATGTCTAAGAAGTTAACAAACGACTCCATATTCGAAGTGACAAGGCTATCGATGAAATAATAAAAACTCGCTAAAACAAAATTAACCTCAGATTTGTTTAAATAACTTAAAGGGAATGATAATTTTGATTCTTGCCGTTTTAATTCATTAATATATTTATCGTTACCACATAAAATAAGTAAACTTTCAGGTTGCTCTTCATTAATTCGATCAATCATGACACTGACCTCTTGGCGAACATTGAGTGAACGGATTGCTCGAATTGTAGGTTGTTGTTGTTGTAACGGTACCGAAACAAAATCTTTTAGCAGATACTTGTGGTACAGTTCTTGGTAAAATGGATGAACCACTAATTGCTTAGAAACTAAGTTTGTTGTGTGATAGGGACGAACAGCAACTTCAGAAATAAGTTTAATCAATAAAGTTTTTTCTTGTTCGAGGGCTGTTGATGTGGGCAGTCGATCAAGGTTAAGTTGATAACGATCCATTAAATCAAGAAAAGAAAGAGCTTGTTGAATGGAATTGTCATAGTGCAGTGTTTCTTTCAATAAAACAAATTGGTCTAAGTGTTTTAAAATATATTGATGTGTTTCAAAAAGTCGAGTAACTGTTGAGGTTTCTTGATAAAACGTTTGATCAAAACTTTGAAATCGGTGGTTAAAAAGAACGGGCTGTGTTTTTAACAAGTGTTTAATTAAGTGATTTCGAGAGGCTAAGTCAATTAGATGAACAGTTTCCATACCTTCTCCTTTACTAATTAAGGATATTATAGCATTGATTGTTAAATCTATTGTACAAGTTCTTATCATTGTAAAACATAAAAACATGCACTTATAGCTGTTCATATCGATTATTAGCTTGTTTTTTACGATACGATTTAAAAAATTTGTATTATTAAGTGTAAAACTTTAAAAATGCTCTTAAATGTGCGATAATATTAGATAGCAAGGGGGAGAAATTATGTCCGTAGTATCAATATTAAGTGAAGTATTAGATAGTCGTAAAGGTTCAAACCTTAGTAAATTTAATGGATATCTTGAAGATTTTTTAAACTCAGATGCACCGATAAGCGATGAAGTAAAAGAAACGTTAACAAAAGTATTAGAAGAGTACCCAGATTTCCGAATAATTACTGACTTTAGATTTAATGTCAATAAGAAAGCGATTAGCAATCAAATAATTCGTTACCGAGATTTACAGAAATTACCAAACAATTATTTTGATCTTTCGTTTATTTTATATGGCCAAATCGGTGAAAGAGAAGTAGGCATTTTGGTTGCTCACGGTAACCGTAAATTAGACTATTTCTTAGCAAAAGGGTTGTATTATTGTTTAACTGAGCAATATGCGATTTTAGAAGAAAGTCGTTCTGAATTAGTTGCGATTACCTATGCTGATTTAGGTGAAATCGTTAATTACTTAGATTCTTTAAAAGATGGAAAACTGAGAGTTGGACCACTTCAACGCCGAATTGATCGCAAGTATTACAATGGGTTCTATGATTTACAAAATCACATCATGGAATATGCGAATAAATTAAAAGAAGATATCAGAACTGATATCTTTGCGGTGGAAGATCGTTCGGTGGTTATCTTTAGAAATATTGCAAGTTGGTTCTTGTTTAAAAAACTGATTTACATCCAATACATGTCTAATAAAGATTTTCTTAATACAAAAGCAGAAGGTAATATTAAAAAACACAGAAGCCATGCTAAAGAAGCAGTTGACGCTGTACCATACATTGCATTTAGTGAAATGTGGAGAATGAAAGAGGAAGAATAATCCTCTTTCTTTTACATTTATGAAATTTATATCGTGGAATGTCAATGGCTTTAGAGCTGTTTTAAATAAAGGTTTTGTCGAGATTTTTAATGAACTTGATGCAGACTTCTTCTGTTTACAAGAAACAAAAATGCAAGAAAATCAACATGATTTTGAACCAGAAGGTTATTTCTCTTATTTTAATTATGCTCAAAGAAAAGGGTATTCAGGAACAGCAATCTTTTCAAAAAAAGAAGCGCTCTGTGTCAAACTGGGTATCGGTATTGAGAAATTTGATGATGAAGGTCGAGTTATTACCTGTGAATACGATGACTTCTATTTAGTCACTTGTTATACCCCTAATTCAAAAAGAGAGTTATTAAGACTAAATTATCGAATGGAGTGGGAAGATGCCTTTCAAGATTTTTGTGTCGAACTAACCAATACAAAACCGGTGATTGTTTGTGGGGATCTCAATGTTGCACATACAAAAATTGATTTGAAGAATCCGACAGCAAATCGTTTGAATGCTGGATTTAGTGATGAAGAAAGAGATAAAATGACACAATTTCTTAACCAAGGATTCATCGATAGTTATCGGTACTTTCATCCAGATCAAAAAGATGCTTATACGTGGTGGAGTTATTTACACAATTCCAGAGAACGTAATATTGGATGGCGAATTGATTATTTCTTAGTAGCTGAAGAACTTGAAAAAAGAATGAAATCTGCAACGATTCATTCTCATATCATGGGTTCTGATCACTGTCCAGTAGAATTAGAGCTTGACTAAAGTAGTCTTTTCTTCAACATTAGAATAAATAATTTGATTAAGGGTTAGTTCTTTAAGCTCATCCATCAAGGATTCATCCTCAATTAACAAGATGTATGTTGCTTTATCAGTATACAAGCGATCAAGAATGGTCGCTTTTTTGATAGCAAAAGTTTCAATCACGTTAATCAAATCGAACGAAAGAGTTGCATAACATTGGACAAGCTTCTTTTCAGTGTAAAGTTCAGCTTTTGAAATCGCTAAGGATACACTTGAACCGTAAGCTCGAATTAGACCTCCTTTGCCCAAAAGTGTCCCGCCATAATAGCGAACGACAACCGCTAAGACATAATCCATCTCATTTCCTAAAAGGGTCTGTAACATAGGAAGTCCAGCAGTACTGGCTGGTTCACCATCGTCATTGCTACGAGTAATCCCATCGATAACCATGGCTGAACAATGGTGCGTTGCTTTCGGGTGTTGTTTCTTTATGTTTTGGAGTTCTTCTTTGGCTTCGTCTTCATTTTTTACAGGAATTAAATAGCTGATGAATTCTGATTTTTGAATGGTCTGTGAGACTTCGACAGTCGATATGATTGTTTTCATGGTTATAGTTTATCATAATTTTAAAATAAAATGATTTGACTATCAAATTAATATTGTTATAATAGCATATATTGTAAAAAAACAATATGAGGAGAATTATGAAAAATATAGGAATTATTATTGATTCAACAGCAATATTATCTGAGAAACTAAAAAATCATCCAAATGTTCATTCTGTTTCATTAGCAGTTGTTGTCAACGGAGAACACTACTTAGATGGGAAAGATATTAAAGAGAAAGAATGGACAGATTATTTAAAACAAGATGCGAATATGACAACATCTCAACCTAGTATCGCCGATACTATGGATGTTTTAAAACTTGCGCAATCGAAAAACTATGATCATATCTTTGTGTTACCAATTACGAAGCATTTATCTGGAACTCATGATGGGTTCTTAATGGCCAATCAAGAAATCAAGTTAAAGAATGCGACTTTTTATGACACAGTTAGTATCGCTGGTTCGATTGGATACATGGTTGAAGTGTTATTGGATCTAGCTGCACAAGATGCAGATTACGAAACAATGATTCAAGCATTAGATACAATTCGGGATCACAACCAAACACTGATTTATCCAGGGACTTTAAAACGTCTCATTAAATCAGGTAGAATGAACAAAACTGTAGGAAATTTAGCGAGTGTTTTAAAACTTAAACCTGTTCTTATTTTAGAGAATAAAGGTGAAAAAATTGAAAAACTAGATGTTGTTCGTACTGAAAAGAAGGTCATGTCTTTATTTATCGAAAATATGATTCAATTTGGAGCAGACAGTGACTGGGTTTTCTACATATTAGAGGTTAACCATACAGATTTCTATGATAAAATGAAGGTACAGCTAACAGAAACCTTTGGACAACAAGTTGAAATCCTTGATAACTTCTTACCTGGAGTTATCGCAACGCATGTAGGACTTGATGTCTTTGGGATTCAGTGTGTAAAGAAGGTGAGATAATGTCTAAGAGTGCTGTTGTCGTTGATTCCTCCACAATTTTAAGTGAAAGAATGCTAAGTCATCCAGATGTATATGTTGTTGATGTTAAGATTGCGGTTGATACAGTAGAAGTAGAAAACTTTACGAAAGATGACTTATTTAGAGCTTTTGAAAAGGAACAACGTTTACAAACAAGTCAACCATCCATTCAAGAAGTAAGCAATTTATTCACAGATCTATTAGAAAAAGACTATGAACATATTATGGTGCTGTCAATTTCAAAAGAATTGTCGGGAACATACAACGGATTTACCTTAGCGGCGAGATTAAGTGATGATTCACGTTTAGAAGTGTTTGATACACAAACCATTGCTGGAGCAATTGGGTATATGGTTGAATGTGTAATTGATGCTTCGGAAAAGAATCATTCGTACAACAGCATTAAAAAGATGTTAGATCAACTGACTTCCAACACCATGGCTTTTCTATTTCCCCAATCTCTCAAACGATTGATGCTATCTGGAAGAGTTAATAAGGCAGTCGGAACTTTTTCTGATTTTTTAAAACTAAAAATTGTTTTGGTGTTAAGAAACAAAGGAAGCCAAATTGAAAAGTTTGATATTGTTAGAACTGAAACAAGAGCGTTCTCAAAGATGATGGATGCCTTTTCTGAATTCGGAGTGAACTCAAAAGAATATTTAATTATATTGATGAGTGTTGATGAAAGTGCTCCAATCACAAAATTAAAGAAAGCTATCTTTGAAAGATTCTCTACGATTGAATTAAGACAAATTGAATTACCAATTGTTCTGGCGAGTCACGGTGGTTTAGGTGTTGTGGCGATTCAGTGTATTAAGAAAATAGCAATTTAATAAAAAGGCTCCTTTTCAGGAGTCTTTTTACTTATTTTTCTTTTTGTCTAGAGCGTCGTAGAATTCATCCAATGACATACCTAATGCTGATGCAGCGCGTTTAGCTGCATATACAGACATGTTCAATGGATCTCTCTTGTTGGTTACCATTTGAGAAATTGCTGGTTGATGAATCTGAGCTTCTTTCGCAATACGATAGCCAGTGAAGCCCTTTAGCTTCAATAACTCTTTAAATGTCATAACTTTCACCTCTGCCTACATTATATATCATAACGAAACATTTAACAATTATTTTTATACAAAGAAAGCTAATTTCTATAAAAAGATGCATTTGATGAATCAATTATGATATATGATAGTATACATGATATTTACTAAAATTAAGTTTGTCAAGTGAATTTATAAATAATTTTAGTAAAACTGTGCTTTTATTGTCGAAATATTGCCGATTCTCATTTCAACAAATCACTAAAGTAGTAAATATAGTGTATAATTAGGACAAGAATATTTTTAAGGAGAAGTTATGAAAATTGCGGTATTAACTGATAGTGGGAGTAACTATTACAACGAAAATATCAATAGAGAAGGCCTTTACTGTGTGAGTCTACAAGTCATTACCTTCGAAAAAGGTTTACGTGATGGTCAAGAAATATCTTCAGTTGAAACCTATCAACTCATCGAAAAAGGCTTAATGTTGAAAACATCTGGTCCAATTGTTCAAGATGTTATGGAGGTAGTCCAAAAGATAAAGAAAGACGGTTATGATAGTGTTTATTGTGTCAACATAACTAATGGATTAAGCTCAACAATAGCTACAGTGAAAATGGTTGTAGAACAAGAGGGGCTTTCTTATTTTGGAATTGATTGCTATACTACTGCTCGAGTGCAACTTGAATGCGCAATGAAAGCTAGGGAGATGTTTAATCAAGGACATTCAGTGAATGAGGTTCAAACAGTGCTTCAACAAATGATTAATCATTCTATTACATTTGTTATTCCTACGGATATGAAACATCTTCAACGGGGTGGACGCTTAACCCCAATGGCTGCAAAGCTAGCCGGGTTACTAAAAATAACTCCAATTTTGTATCTTAACCAAGAGACAGAGGGAAGAATTGAATCTTACAAGAAAGTAAGAACGATGAAGAAAGCAATGAATTCGGTTGTAGAACACTTACTTGAAAAGAAGATTGATAGCACCTATAAAATATGTATTGCTCACGTACTAGCAAAAGAAACTGCAGTTGAAATGGCCAATTTATTATCCTCAAAGATACCAAATCTTGATATGTACATTGTTGATTTAGTATCTGTTGTGGGTGTTCATACAGGTCTGGGTTGTTTAGCACTACAATATGTTAAGAAATAAGGAGAGAAATTTATGAAAATAGGAATCGCAAATGATCATGCAGGCGTTGCTCTAAAAAAAGAAGTAGTAGAGCACTTAGAAATGCAAGGGCATGAAGTTATTAATTTTGGAACAGATACTCTGGATTCGGTTAACTATCCAGATTATGGAAAAAAAGTAGGACAAGCGATAGTCAGTAATGAGATCGATTTAGGGATACTTATTTGTGGAACCGGTCTAGGAATTTCAATTGCAGCTAATAAAGTCAAAGGAGTTCGTGCAGCTTGTGTATCCGAAGCGACATCTGCGCATTTAGCTAGAGAGCATAATCACTGTCAAATCATTGCTTTTGGAGCAAGAATTGTCGCGGGAGAACTTGCAAAAGATATCGTCGATAGTTTTATTAACGCCAAACCAATGGAAGGACGACATACTCAACGGGTGGCTTTGATAGGTCAGATTGAAGAAGAAACTAGTTTTGAATTAGATTCAGTGTCTTGTGGTATTGAATGATTTTAGCATTTACTGGAGCAGGTATTTCAAAAGATAGTGGAATCGACACTTTTATGGAACGTCCTGATGTCAGAGATTGTTTACATCGGCATTATGCAAATACTTACCCAGAAGAATATCGTCAAGTTATTAAAGATCTGAAAAAGCAAATTGATAAAGCAAAGCCTAACGATGCTCATCTTGCGTTAAGGGAATACAATATCGATATCATTACGATGAATATCGATGGGTTACATCAAAAAGTAGGGTCGAGTCCATTATGTCTTCATGGAGAAATGCCAGCCAACAATGAATTAGTATATAGTGATAAACTCCAAGGGAAACCTGTCTTGTATGGAGATATGGCTCCTAACTATGGACTTGCCATCGAAAAAGTTAGCGCATTAACTAACACAGATGTCTTTCTTGTTGTTGGTGTATCAAAGTCAACAGCAATTAGTGGACAGTTGGTGGCGATTGCACAGTATCAACAAGCAGAAATTATTATAATTAATGAGAACGCAAAAGTTAATGTCAGAAAAACATTAGAAAAATTGAAAGAGGAAAATAAATGTTAAAAATAGGCTCACATGTATCCATGACTTCTCCAGACTACTTGTTAGCAGCAATTAAAGAGAGTGTTTCTTATAATTCTAACGCGATGATGATTTATTCGGGAGCCCCACAAAATACACGACGAATTCCTGTTTCAAGATTTAAGATTAACGAAGCACAAGCTTACATGGAAGAAGTAGGTTTTAACCCAGAGAATATTGTCTTGCATGCACCATATATCATTAATTTAGCGAACACAACAAAACCAGAAGTTTTTGAGTTGGCGGTTGAGTTTCTTGATAAGGAAATTGATCGAGCACTTGAAATGGGAATTAATAAGATTGTCTTGCATCCGGGAAGTCATGTTCAACAAGGTGAAGAAGTAGGGATTGCTCAGATTATTAAAGGATTAAATAGGGTTCTTGATCAGCGAGAAAGTCACAATATTGTCATCGCATTAGAAACTATGGCAGGTAAAGGGAGTGAAATTGGATACAATTTTGAACAGTTGAAAGCAATCTATGATGGTGTTAATAAGAAGCAACATATTGGATTTACATTAGACACCTGCCATATTCATGATGCTGGTTATAACTTAGATGATTTTGATGCAGTTTTGGATGAATTTGATGAAATTATTGGGTTACAACATCTTCAAGTTATTCATGTTAATGATTCCAAAAATGTTCGTGGCGCTAGAAAAGATCGTCATGCGAATATCGGGTATGGAGAAATTGGGTTTCAGCAACTTCTCAGTGTGTTTTATAATCCACGCTTAGATCACCTAGTGAAAATATTAGAGACACCCTGGATAGATAATAAACCTCCATATAAAGAAGAGATAGAAAGTATTCGCCAACAAACATTTGATCCAATGTTATTTGAAAAGGTACAAGCAAGTGAATAGTAAAACACAACAATGGTTCATAAAAGGGTTTGTAGGGTTATTAATCATCGTGTTATTATGGGGTATAGGATTACTTGTTTATTTAGGAGCAACCCATTTACTAGCAGTTATCAGTCAAATGACCTCTTGGGAAATAGGGAAGAACTTTTATCAATCAAGTTTAGGTTACGGTGGACATCTCTTTTTATGGTTATTTTTATGGATAGCTGCTTACTTCCTTTTCTGGATTTCAAAGAAAGTATATACCTGGTTAACAACATTGATCCGTGAAGAAAAAGAAAGAGCTTATAAGCGAAGAAATTATCGATAAGTTCTTAAAGATAAAAAGGAGAAAAATATGATTCAACAAAAAGCAATTAATTCAATTCGTGTCTTATCGGTCGATGCAGTTGAAAAAGCAAAATCAGGACACCCTGGTTTACCTCTAGGTGCAGCACCAATGGCTTATGAGCTGTTTTCAAACCATATGCGCCACAATCCAAACAATCCTAATTGGAACAATCGAGATCGTTTTGTTCTTTCTGCTGGACATGGTTCGATGTTAATGTACTCTATGCTTCATCTTTTTGGTTATGGCTTAACTCTAGATGTTCTCAAGGAATTTAGACAATGGAATTCTAAGACTCCTGGTCATCCTGAATATGGTCATACCGTTGGAATTGAAACAACGACAGGACCTCTTGGAGCAGGAGTAGCAACCGCTGTTGGTTTGGCGATGGCTGAAGCTCATTTAGCAGCAACCTTTAATAAAGAAGGGTTTCCAGTGGTTGATCACTATACCTATGCTTTAGTTGGAGACGGTTGTCTTATGGAAGGTGTTGCTTCTGAAGCAATGTCACTAGCTGGTTCTATCGGTCTGGACAAGTTGATTGTTTTGTATGACTCAAACAAGATTACGATTGAAGGATCAACGGATATAGCATTTAGAGAAAATGTCAGACATCGGATGGAGGCTTATGGTTATCAAACATTAGTTGTTGAAGATGGTAATAATTTGGAAGCTATTGCGAAAGCAATTGAAGAAGCCAAAGCGAATAAAGATAAACCTTCGTTTATTGAAATAAAAACAGTCATTGGGTATGGAACACCATTAGCTGGAACCAGTAAAGCACACAGTGATCCAATGGGAGAAGAAAAGGTAAAAGCCTTTAGAGAAACAATTGGTTGGGAGTCTTTTGAACCATTTGAAATTGATGATGAAGTATACCATCACTTTGATGACATGAAACCTAAATTTCAACGATACGAAGATCAGTGGGATGAGCTTTTTGCGAACTATCGCCAAGCTTACCCAGAGCTAGCGAAACAATACGAAATCTATCATTCTAAAGAACTTCCAGTTGATTTAGTGAATGATGAAGCATTCTGGAATTATGGAGATAAACCTCAAGCGACGCGGAATGTCTCTGGTGTCATTCTTAATTATCTAAAGAACAAAATTCCTAATCTCTTTGGTGGATCTGCGGATTTAGCACCATCCAATAAAACTGAAATGACGGATATGGGATGGTTTTCGAAAGAAAACTACCGTGGTAAGAATATTCATTTTGGGGTTCGTGAAAATGGGATGGCTGCAATTACCAATGGAATCGTACTGCATGGTGGATTAAGAGGTTATTGTGCAACCTTCTTTGTCTTTACCGATTACATGAAACCGATGATGCGATTAGCTAGTTTAATGGAAATTCCTACTGTCTTTGTTATGACTCACGACAGTATCGGAGTTGGAGAAGATGGTCCTACCCATGAGCCGATTGAACAACTATCGATGTTAAGAGCACAACCAAACATGACGGTCTTTAGACCTGCTGACGCAAAAGAAACAGCTGCAGGGTGGTTAGTAGCACTAACTCAACCAAAAACACCAATAACTCTAGCATTAAGTCGCCAAAATTTAGAACAGCTCGATGGAAGCGGACCAATTGCAATGAAAGGTGGTTATGTTCTTAAAGAACATGAAAAAGCTCAAGGAATCTTAATGGCAAGTGGATCAGAAGTTGGTTTAGCTATTCATACAGCAAAACTCCTTGAAGAAGAAGGAATTCTAGTCAATGTTGTGTCAATGCCTTCTTTAGAGTTGTTTGATAGCCAACCGAGTGATTACAAAACAAAAGTACTTCCTAAACATCTTAAAAAACGATTAGCAATTGAAGCTGGAGCTACTCAGTCTTGGTACAAATATGTTGGTTTAGATGGCAAAGTATTTGGCATCGATCGATTTGGGGCATCTGCACCAGGCGATAGAATTTTTGAAGAATACGGGTTTACAACAGAAAATCTAGCTGAAATATTTAAGTCTCTATAATTAAGTGACACTCATGATGATGAGTGTCATTTTTTAGATAGAGTGGTGTATAATGAAGTTACTAAAGGAGGATTTCTTATGAAATACCAAATTCTTGGAGAACCACTTCCCGTTGTGGAAATTGAACTTGACCAAAACGAAACCATTGTTACTGAAGGAGGAGGCATGTCTTGGATGAGTAATAATCTAGAGATGAAGACTTCAGCTGGTGGTGTTGGTAAAGCGCTAGGAAGAATGTTTTCTGGTGAGAGTTTATTTCTGAATTATTATACAGCGC
>JAAYEW010000137.1 GCA_012728555.1 Erysipelothrix sp. | reverse complement strand
TTTACTGTATATTCACTTGACAAGCTTAAAGAAATTAACAAAACTGCTAAATGTCTTCATAAAGTTCAGGATGTTTTGGTAAAAGTATCCACGAGTGATGATGTAATTTATAGTGGTCAACAATCAGGAATTGACCTTAAAGAACTCAAGAGTTGGCTTTCTGAAGCCAAAAAATTAACAAACATTCGGGTAGTAGGAGCTACCGCATTTCCTTGTTACCTCTATGATGCAACCAAGAATGCAATTGATACAACAGCCAATTATCATACAGTCATGGCAGCAACCAGTATTTTAGAACAAGAAGGGTGCACAATTAAACAAATTAATGTACCTTCGACAACCTGTGTTTCTACTTTGGAACTAATCGCCAAAGGTCAAGCCACCATGGGTGAACCTGGCCACGGCTTAACAGGGACAACTCCAGCACATGCCTTTAATGATTTAGAAGAGCGGCCAGCAGTCATTTATTTGAGTGAAATCTCTCATAATTTTAAAGGTAAATCCTATGCTTACGGTGGAGGCCATTACCGACGTTCCCATGTTTCAAAGGCAATTGTCTCCAATGGAATTCAAGAAAGCATCGACACAGTTCAACCTGTCTCTAATGACAGTATTGATTATTATTTTGAATTATCAACCCCACACGACGTTAGCCGTGCGGTCATTATGGCTTTTCGCTTTCAAATCTTTGTTACCCGCAGCAATGTGGTCTTAGTAGAAGGCATTCAGTCGAACCAACCAAAAATATTGGGGGTGTACACATCACTTGGACAACAAAAATAAAGGTCGCTTTATTGTCATTGTACTTGATAGTTTTGGCATAGGCGCCATGAATGATGTCGCTATCGTTAGACCTAACGATATTGGATCCAATACCTGCTTACATTTGTTAGAATATCCTATTGAAAAACAGTGGCCCACGCTTTTGTCATTAGGACTCATCAATGCATTAAACACAGAAGTTGAAGGTTTTTTACCAAGCAATAACGCTATCTTTGGTAAAAGTAACCTTAAACATTTTGGAGCAGATTCTTACTTTGGACATCAAGAAATTGTGGGAACTAATCCAAAAAAGCCACTATTTACTAACTTTCAAAAACACATCAACGATATTGAACAAGATCTAAAAAAGCACAACATGGTGGTTGAGAGAATCACCAAAAATAACCTCTCACTTCTTAAAGTTAACAATGCGGTCTGTATTGGTGACAACATGGAAACAGATTTAGGCCAAGCCATTAATGTGGTAGGAGCTATGGACAATTGCGGATTTGATTTCATTGTTGAAGTGGGTATGATTGTACGAAATCATGTGCATGTCCCAAGGGTCATTGCTTTTGGGGGATCAAAAGTATCCATTGAACGAATCGAGAAAAATATTATTACCAATGCTGAGTTTATTGGGGTGGATGCCCCAGCTAGTGGAGTGTATGACGATAATTATCATGTATTACACATCGGCTATGGAGTCGATACAACTAAACAAGTTCCACAATCGCTAGCAAAGATTGGGATTCAAAATCATTTTTATGGAAAAGTAGAAAATATTATTGCGAATCCTCTAGGAACCAACTTTCCTTGTGTGGACACAGAAGAAACAATGAACCAATTGATTAATGATATTGATGAATACACAAGTGGCTTTTTCTTTTTAAACATCCAAGAAACAGATCTTGCTGGACACGCTGAAGATGCTGTTCGATACATTGATCGCTTGAACGTTGCGGATAGGAAAATAAATGAACTGATGAAACAGTTGGACGAAAAAGATATCCTAATTGTCATGGCCGATCACGGAAATGACCCGACCATTGGTCATTCTAAGCATACCCGTGAACAAGTACCTATCTTAATTTATCGCCCTCACCATTGTGGACTTATTGACATTGGTGAACGAGAAACATTAGCAGATGTTGGCCAAACGGTTGCTGAATATTTTGGCGTTACCATTGAGTTTGGAACCTCTTTTTTAAAAGAGATTATGATTTAATGAAATTATGTAATGATACCGTGAGATAGAAATCACGGTTTTTTATTCGAAAAATCAATTAATCCTTAATGTAACAAAATAACTTGAAATATAACATACAGAAGGATGTATTAAAAGTGAAACTGTTACATTTAGGGGGTGGTAGATTTGATGCAAGCAACAAAAAGATATTTAAAAGATTAGTATTCCAGTTTATTTCAAAATAGGCCACTCGTATCTATCGACACCTGTCAATAGAGTCCAACACACCACAACTCAATTGGTTGATGCTTTACATCTAGACTCCTTGCCTTAGCCGATTTGTCCATGCTCAGTGCACCCACCAATCCAGTAGTAGCAATAGACAAACATCAGTTTTACAAACAACCCCTAGAAATTATCCACAACACCGAGATCATCAACGACACAAAACTTTTCGTAGTTGAGCTTTGGAACTATGATCTAAAAATCTTCTCAAACAAAAAGCATGTCGATGTAGCCTCTTTGTATGCGGCACTCAAACAGGAAAAAGATGAAAGGATCCAGCAAGCCCTCCAAGAGGTTATGAGCACTCAGATATGGTACACGGATTAGAAAAATTCAAAGAATATTTCAAAAATCAGACAAATCAATATGTCTTTATTGGCAGTTCATAGAAGATGGTGGGTATAGTTATCGTGAAAAGAGCACGGGTGAACATCAATTTTATCGTTTCACAGAACCACAAGACAAGTCATTTCCAAAAATGATTGAACTTTTTAGTAGGCTTCCCAATGGAATAGAACTTATGTTTCAAAACGGTGTAGCACCAATTAAAATTGAAGATAGTATTATTAGTCTATCTGCAATATTGTTGAATGATGAGTATTATAAGCAACTAATAAAAGGAAAACGTACAGTTGAAGGATATTCAATTATTGAAATAGAAACAGTAAGCCTGTTCAAAATAAAAGCATGGCTCGATTTAACTGAACAAAAAGAAACAGATTACACAATCGATAAAAAAACACAAAAACGACTTCTTTAGGTTGCTTGCTAAAGTCTCACCTACAAAAAGAATACAACTGCCAACATCGATTCAAAAGGATGTCTTAGAATTTATTGACAAAATTAAAAGCGATCAACCAGATCTAAAAAATCTAGGCATTCGTAGAACAAGTGTCGAAACAATGCTTACAATTCTTAGTAATCTCTTTTTACAAAGAAACGACAAGAGCGGATTTTGAGCTCACCAAAATACACAGTAGTGATCTGTAGTTACATCAATGCGTTGTTGGGATTCACATATGAAGGATGTGGTCAACGAATGTTCAGACAAGTTACTTGCAAGGGATGACAACAGAATCAGAAACATTATTTATTCCATATCAGCAAGGATTGCTATTTCAATACATCTTTGTCAGTCAAAACGCACACTGAGTATTTACAATCAACAAAACTGTTTCTCGCAATAGCAACAATGTAACAAATGGTTGCTTTAGACGTA
>JAAYEW010000136.1 GCA_012728555.1 Erysipelothrix sp. | reverse complement strand
GGCTACTCATTGTCACCTGACTAAATGTGTAAAGATGCTGGTTATAATACTAATTTAAGAAAACTTGAGGTTGATAATCAAAGCCCACTCTTTATCGTCGTATCAATAAAGTGGCAATGGTGATATTGTGCTAATTCACTGACAGTCTATTTCTCTTTAATAACGATAAGATAAACTCAATAAGTTTACCGCCTTGTTGATATCTTTCTAAGAGTGTTTTCCAATAGAGATTTTTAAAAAGGGGATCAAGTCTGCTGGTTGGATCATTAAGAATAATAACTTGAAGATATAGTGAGTTCACTAATCTTATGTTTCCTTGATTTCTAAGAGAATATTCACCGACATCAATTTTAAAAAATTGACAGAAGCCTTTTTTAACACTAATCGATTAAAGTGATAACTCTCTTCAATATTTGAACAAGATTGGGGATGCTGACAGCTCAATGATTGTTGTGTGTCCATCAGTTGGTTGAATATAGCCAAGTCCGGTACTAATGGGTGTGTGTTCAATTTGCTCAGTGAGTCCAATGATACCCTCTTTGTGGGTTACCATGTCTAATTCAATGATGCTTCCTAGGTGTTTCGACTAATTCTTTTTTAAGAGTCATGGTAATACATTAACATTAGTACCAAGGGTTCAAATTTCAGTTTTGAATCAAAGGATAGCCTTTTTGAATAGTAGGGCGGATCAGATATATTTTAGAGTGACTCAGCGACTAAACAGCTGAGTTTGATTGAATTGAGTTTACTCTTTTCACTATCAGAGCGTGATGTCATAACGATAGGAACTTTTGCGCCTATCGCAATAGCTGCACTTTGAGCATTGGTGAAATAGACTAGTGCTTTGTACAAAACATTAGCGGATTCAAGGTTAGGCATTAGCAACAGATCCACTTCTCCAGCAATTTGACTTTGATACCCTTTGTGTATTGCCGCCTGTTTGGATACTGCAATGTCGAGTGCTAATGGTCCTTCGATGATTAATCGCGGATCATTTTTGTATGCTTCTACTAACTTTTCAGCATCTACTGTTGATATCATTTTGGGTGTTACCTTTTCTACAGCACTAATGATGCCAACTTTTGGTTGTTGGATGCCTAGTTTCTTTAAGACCTTAAGAGCATTTTCAATTAGATTCTGTTTTACTGCTACGTCTGGCAAAATAGTAATGGCGGTATCCGTCATATAGTATGCTTTTTCTCTTTTTGAAGTCTTAATGACACTGAGATGTGATAAAAGTGGAGCACTTAATATTCCAGTTTGTTTATTTAAGACAGCTTTTAGTAAGACAGAAGTGTCTACGAGGCCTTTCATTAGGATGTCTGCTTTGCCTTGGTTGATGAGTTGAACTGCTTTTTTACAGGCTTGGACATTGTCTTTTTCATCAATCACAGTTTTTGAATCAATGCTTAGATTGATAGAGTCACAAAGATGACGTATTTTGTCTTGATCGCCAATGAGAATGGGTTCTATGAGTCCTTCTTTTTGAGCAGATGCGATGGCTGATAGCACTTCTTTATCTTGTGCTACTGCAACGACAATGGTCTTAACTTTAGTTGTTTTGATGGTGTCAAACATTTTCTTCTTCTAACTCCTTGGCTATTTCTTCTTTCATCAAATAACGGTATCCACTTTCCGCAAGTGCTTGGAGTTCATTTTCTCCAGGATAAAGTACTACGGGAGCGATCCAATTGGTCGCGTTGATTATTTCGCTGGTGATGTATTCACTGTAAGCGAGTCCTCCAGTAATTAAGATTGCTTTGACATCGCCTTTTAATACTGATGCCATGGCACCTATCTCTTTGGCAATCATATAGATCATGGCATCTATGACTAATTTGACCTGTGGATCATGATGTGCTCGTTCGACTAGTTCTTTGACATCATTGGTTTGAAAGTAGGAGTGGAGTCCACCGAAACGATAAAGATCTTCTTTCACTTTTTTGGTATTTCTGTCGTTTTCATCAACAAGTTCTAGTAAAATTCTATTGGATAATGTCCCAGTTCGTTCAGGTGTGAATGGCCCTTCTCCATCAATTCCATTGTTCACATCGATGGCTCTAAATTTTTGGAAAGCACTGATGGTGATTCCTCCTCCTAAATGGCCTACGATAAAGTTGTTTTCAAAAGGATTGAGCTCATGGTTCTGACAATGCAGGCGAATGGTTCGTTTCGTATTGAGGGCATGAAAGACACTGCGTCTTTGTTTAAAGGCAAATCCTGAGATTCTGGCGAGATCGGATAGTTCATCGGTGGTTGGTCCATCACTAAAGATAGCAGGGATGTGATAGTGTTGCATCCATTCATAACCAATAACTAATCCTAGATTGGCTGCGTGCATTGTAAAGTGACTGGATAGTGCATCGTTAACTGCTGCTTGGTTAATGTGATAGATTCCTGCCTGTATTGGTCGAATGAGTCCACATCTGACACTAAATAAGTCAAAGTCTTGTAGTTTGAATCCGTTGTCGTCGAGCCAGTTCTCAATGAGTTATTTTCGATATTCTTTTTGTACATCAATACTTTTAAATTGATTGAGAGTTTCTTTTGGATGCCTAAT
>JAAYEW010000135.1 GCA_012728555.1 Erysipelothrix sp. | reverse complement strand
TTTGAATCCATTTTAATCTTAGCATAATTAACATCACTTTTATTGTTGTGTCTTCTATTTATCATTGTTTGAAATAGTGGCCTTAACTTTTCATTTTGATTAGTTTTATATTTCTGATAGGTTTTTTTATCTCTCCTGTCCGAAGAAATATTTCAATCCTATCGGAAATCTCTATTTTTGAACCAGAAGCACTTATTCCATTTTCTCTACAAAAAGATTGTAATTCTTCCTTTAACCAATAGAAATCTTTAAAACTTTCTACACTAATATCTTTCGTAAGATTAGGGCTCATAAATTACACCTCCATATTTACTTATTTTCATTATAGAACAATCGTTCCTGTTTGACAAAAATAACCACAACCAATAACAACAAAGTTTGCGAAAACAGCCTTTTTATTTTACGAAACTATCTCTTTTATTATATTAATTATATGGTATAATTAAGTAGTAAGGCGAGGTGTTTTATTATGTTTAAAGAACGACATTCAAGTCAGTCAGAAATGATTCTCCATTCGATGGAAGAGTTGGTACCCAGTGATCATCTGCTTAGAAAAATACGTAAACACATTGATTTCTCTTTTATTAATCCATTGTTTAAGGATCTTTATTGTTTAGATAATGGTCGAAACTGTGTAGAACCCGAACTTTTAATGAAGATGGTTTTTCTTCAACATCTTTTCGGAATTAAGAGTTTTAGACAAACCTGCCAAGAAATTGAAGTCAATGTTGCCTATCGCTGGTTTTTAGATCTTCCTTTTAGCGAAAGGGTTCCTCATCATTCTACGTTATCACAAAATATTCGACGACGTTTTCTAGAAACAAATCTATTTGAAGTAGTGTTTGACGAAATTCTCAAACAAGCGATTAAGAAAAGACTCCTTACTGCTGATGCGTTCTTTACAGATTCCACCCATATTAAAGCGAATGCCAATAAACGAAAAAGTGAAATACTCATTCAGAGGGAGACAAAACGCCGAAGAGAACAATTAGAACAAGAGATTAATCAAGCTCGCAGTGAAATAGGTAAAAAAGAATTTAAGTTTGAAGATGAAGTGAGTCGTAAAGAAATTAAAACGTCGACAACCGATCCAGAAAGTGGTTATTATCATCGAAGTCATAAAGAAGAAGGATTTATGTATTTAGATCATCGGACGGTTGATGGAGCCCATAACATTATTGTGGATGCCTATATTACTAAAGGGAATGTTCATGACTCACAACCTTATCTTGAACGATTAGAGGTCATCGAATCTAAATATCAATTGAGACCCAAACAAGTAGGATTAGATAGTGGCTATTATAGTTATGAAATCATTGAAGGACTTGAGTCTAAAGGAATCTTTGGAGTGATTGGCTATCGCCGATTTAATCGATCAAAAGAAATGAAGGAACTTAAGAGACAATTTACTTATGATCAAGACAAAGATTTCTGGGTCTGTCCCGTTGGTATTGTCTTTCCATTACGAAATATCGATAAGTTGGGTTACAAAGTCTATCATAAAAAAGAGAATTGTAGAGGGTGTCCATTAGCTCAACAGTGTTTACAAGGCAAAGATAAAATTGAAATCAGACAACATCTAAAACAAGATGCTTATGAAAGAAATAGACAACGTCGTCTGAGTAGCGAAGGAAAGAAATTGTATTCAAAGCGAAAAGAAACGATTGAGAGAAGTTTCGCAGAAAGTAAGCAGAATCATGGTTACCGATATGCGACCTATCGTGGCTTGAAAAAGGTCCAAGCGAATACTTGGATGTCTTGTGCTGCACAAAACATGAAAAAGATGTCATTAGCACTTGAAAGAAGAGAGAAATTTGAAGAATCTTCTTCATTATTAACACTATTTTCAGAATTAATTCTAAAAATAGTGAGATTTACTTCAAAAACAAACAAAATAAAAAGTTGGCTCATTTTTGAACCAACTTTATCAACACTCTGAGCTGACATAAGTCAGCTTTTCATTTATTGATCAAATAAAGGCTAATTAAATTCTCCAATCAATTTTTTATATTATATAAATTAATATACAAATAGATTAAAAAATTATCCAAATAAAGGTCATAAACACATTATTTGTT
>JAAYEW010000134.1 GCA_012728555.1 Erysipelothrix sp. | reverse complement strand
GTTTGTTCATCTAGATAGAGATGATCCTCGATACTAACTTCTTGGTTATTTATAAACCCTACAAAATAAGGAGTTTTTTCTTGAATAAATGCTTTATCCTGCTCATAAACAGCCTTTATCTTCTTAAACATGTTTGTAAGAAGAATTTCAAACGAGCGAGAAACTGGATGATAATACACTTGCCAGTACATTTGGTAACGAGCCATAATATAATCTTCTAAAGCATGAATACCCGATTCTTTAATAACTAGCGAATTATTTTTGATTCGAAGTGTTCTTAAAATTCTCTCTAAATCAAACTCTCCATACGATACTCCAGTAAAATACGAATCCCTTAACAGATAGTCCATCCGATCAGCATCCATTTGCGCAGACATTATTTGAGTCAACAACTTATTTTCATGTTGATGGTCAATAATATCCGCAACCATTTGAGGATAATCGTGGTCGTAATGACTTAATATTTGATTAATTTCTGTGTTCCCTAAGATAATGCGGACACTCATAAGTTCATGATTAACATTGGTTACACTTTCAAAAGCATGACTAAAGGGACCGTGTCCTACATCGTGTAGAAGTGCAGCACATTTAACCGCGATTTGCTCCTTTTCACTCAACGTTTCTTTTAGCCCCTCTACTTCCTCAATCATCCTTCTGGCTATTTCATAAACACCTAGAGAATGTGAAAAACGAGAATGCTCTGCACCATGATAGACTTGGTATGTTCCTCCTAATTGACGGATTCTACGAAGTCTTTGAAACTCTTTCGCATCAATCAGATTCCAAATAATTTCATCATTCACATGGATGTATTCATGAACAGGGTCTCGAAGTACTTTGACTTCATTATTTAAGTGTTTAAGCTTTTTCATCTAAGTAAGCTTGACATCTAGCTTTTACTTTATCTTCTCCCAATAAAACAAGAGTCGAGTTGAGATCGGGTCCATGCACTTGATGAGAAGTCACAGCTCTAACACCCATAAACAATGGTTTGCCTTTGATTCCTGTTTCTTTCTTTACAACATTCATGAGTTCTTTAAGGTTTTCAGGTGTATAGTCCTTTGGAAAATTCTTCAAGAAACTTTCAATGACCGTAGGTGTTGTTTCCCACTCAAAAACATCCATCACTTCCTGCGATAGTTCTGGCTCAGTCGTAAAGAGTGTAGATAACTCAACAATTTGCTCTCCATACCCTATTTGTTCTCTAAATAATAAAACAATCGCGTTTAACCATTCGTCGGGTTGATGCTTGGTATCCTCGTTGTTAAGAAGATATGGTTTACAGAAAGCAATCATTTCTTCATCACTTAATTTCTTCAAATATTCTTTATTGATCCAGGTTAATTTGTCTTTATCAAACATCGATGGTGATTTACTCAACCGTTTTTCATCAAACTGTTCTACTAACTCATCGTGAGTAAAGATTTCTTGTTCACTGGCAGGTGACCACCCTAATAATGATAAGAAATTAAACATCGCTTCGGGTAAGTATCCTGCTTTTTCGTATTGTTCAATAAACTGCATAATGGATTCATCGCGCTTACTTAATTTCTTATGGTCTTCATTCACAATCAAAGTCATGTGACCGAATGTGGGAGCTTCCCATCCCAACATTTCATAAATCATTAGTTGTTTAGGGGTGTTGGACAAATGTTCTTCTCCTCGAAAAACATGGGTAATGTCCATTGAATAGTCATCAACTACAACCGCAAAATTATAGGTTGGGATTCCGTTTTGTTTAACAATAACCCAGTCACCCATGTCTTTGGATTCAAAGGAAACATGGCCTCTAATTAAGTCATCAAATTCATATGTTTTATTTTCTGGCACATGAAGACGAATCGTATACTCTAAACCGTTCTCTTCATTGTGTTTCTTTTCTTCTTCACTTAAGTGATAGCATTTTAGATTGTATCGTGTCGAAGCATGTCCTGCTTCTTTTTGTTTTTCATAATCTTCTTCAAGTTCTTCAGTTGTACAGTAGCATTTGTACGCATGACCCATTTCAACAAGCTTTTCTGCTATTTCTGTGTACATTTCGAGTCGTTCCATTTGACGATACGGAGCATATTTAGGATTAGGACGACTTGGTGATTCATCGGCATCAATTCCCATCCAACTTAAACCAGTAATCTGATTTTCTTCTCCATGTTCAACATTTCTTGCTATATCTGTATCTTCAATACGGATTATAAAATCTCCATCGTAGTGTTTCGCAAACAAATAATTAAACAATGCAGTTCTAGCTCCACCAATATGTAAATGTCCTGTAGGACTTGGTGCATAACGTACTCTTACTTTTTTCATTTTTCTTCCTCTTTTTCTAATAAACAAACTGCCTGAGCCATGACTCCTTCTTGACGTCCAACAAACCCCATTTTTTCTCCTCGAGTTGCCTTGATGTTTAACTGTTCCCAATGGACTTCAAGAATTGGACACAAAACACGTTTCATCAAATCAATATAATCAGCTAATTTCGGTTTCTCAATAATGACCAGAGCGTCAATATTCACGACTGAGTATCCTTTAGCTTTCATTAAATCCACCACCTGTTCTAGTAATAGGATGGATTGAATTCCCTTATATTTCGGATCAGTGTCTGGAAAATGCTTTCCAATATCCCCTAAAGCGAGTGCTCCAAGTATCGCCTCACAAATGACATGAGTTAAAACATCCGCATCGGAATGACCCACAAGTCCTAACTCACTTTCGATTTTGACGCCACCTAAAATGAGGTCTCTTCCTTTAGCTAATTGATGAATATCTGTTGATTGTCCTATTCGAATCATAATTACCTCGCATTCACTATTAGTATATCACTATTTTCCTTCAGTTTAATAAGAATATGTTACACTATATCCATGGAAAAAGTAATTATTGTTGGCGTTAGTCAAGAGAAAAACAAACAAGATTTTAATGATTCAATGGACGAGTTAGAAGAGTTGGTTAAAGCATCTGAAGGACAGGTTGTCTATCGTGTTACTCAGCATCGCACAAAGATAGAGCCAAAAACATTTATAGGAATCGGAAAGGCCTATGAAATCTCAGATCTTGCCAATGAATACGAAGCTACAACTATTATATTTAATGATGAGTTGTCTGGCTCACAGATGCGAAATCTAGAAGAGATTATTAATAAAAAGATTCTTGATCGCAGTACCCTTATTCTTGATATCTTTGCGACTAGGGCCTCTACCAAAGAGAGTAAGCTACAAGTCAAATTGGCTCAATTGCAATACCGTTTACCACGATTAGCTGGATACAGTAACCATTTGTCTCGATTAGGGGGTGGGATAGGGACCAGAGGCCCTGGTGAACAAAAGTTGGAAATCGATCGACGAATTATACAGCGCGATATCTCTAACATAAAGAAACAGTTAAAAGAAGCGAGTAAAAATCGCGAGATCAATCGACAACAACGCTTAAAAAGCGAGTTACCAATTATCTCTTTGGTTGGATATACCAATGCAGGGAAATCGACATTAATGAATCAAATTCTTAAAAATAACAAAGTGAATGATGACAAACATGTCTTCGAAAAGGATATGTTGTTTGCGACGTTGAACACATCGTTACGGGTGGCTCAATTTCAAAACAAACAGCCATTCTTATTGACTGATACGGTTGGATTTGTATCAAAGTTACCTACTTTTTTAATTGAATCGTTTAAATCAACACTCGAAGAGATTACTTATAGTGATTTAATTCTAATTGTTGTGGATGCTTCTAACAAGAGCCTTGAGTTACAACTCAATACCACCCATCAGATTATTAAGGAACTTAAGTCACAAGACATTCCAACATTAACCGTTTTTAATAAGATGGATCAAGTGAATGATGAACAGCGCTTATCGTTGATGCCATATTTTAAAGACACGTTCTTTATGTCTGCGCTTAATCCACAAGATGTCACAAACTTGTTAGAAACAATGCAAGGAATGCTCACTCAAGTAAAATGATTATGATATAATCAAAGAATAGAAAAGAGGGAATTATGAGATATATTTTACTATCTGTCATTGTTGTCGTTGTTTTGTTTGTTTTACTAGGATTTACACGACATGTTGATGACCGTGGTCGAACCACCGTTACTTTTAAGCTCAACAAGAAACAATTGTTATCTTTTATTGGTTTAGCACTCATGCTCTTTGAAATGTATACAATTGTTCCTGCTAACCATGTTGGAATTAAATTTAGTGTTTTTGGTGGAGTGAATGAAAATACTTTGGGCGAAGGGTTTCAATTAAAGTCGCCGTTTGATGAAATTTATATTATTTCATCCGAAGTTCAAACGGTTACGATACAAGATGTGGCTGGTCAAACAATTGATGCTCAATGGGTCAAGATGGACTTGGATGTCAAGTATCGGGTGAACCCAAAGAATTCTTTTATTGTCTTTAAGAACTTTAGAACGTTGGATGCTGTTAATAATCAATTAATTGTTCCAACAACACAACGAGCAATTGAACAAATCACAACACAATACAATGTCATCGATGTCTTGGGTGAGAAACGAAATGAAGTTTACATCCAAATTGAAGAAGAATTAGAAAGAAAACTCTCTGAATCGGGAATTGATTTCTTTTCTTTAACATTAACGGATACAGATGCAGGAGAATCTATTGAACAAGCAATTGAGGCTGAAGCAATCGCAAAGAAACAAGTTGAAACTGCTCAGCAAGCTTTAGAAAAAGCAAAAGTTGAAGCAGAAACGAAGAAGATTGATGCTCAAGCGGCGGCAGATGTTCGTTTAATTGCTGCTAAAGCGGAAGCAGATGCTAATAATCTTATTTCTAACTCAGTAACCGAACAAGTTTTAAGAAAAATGGAAATGGAAGCGCGTTTAAAACATGGATGGGTTGAAGTCACATCTTCGGGTGGTACCATTGTTCAACCTTAAATTATGAAGAAGATTTATTTATGGTTAAGCCTTCTGTTTTTAGTCTTAGGGCTATTCTCTATTTGGTTATTGATTAGTAATTACAAGACTCCTGCTGATATTTTTGCGTGGGGGTGGTTAAGTCTCTCTGCTTTTTATCTAATGGTTTTGACCTATAAGCGTAGTCAGTGACTTTTAGGTTTAAAAATGATACAATGGAAGAAGATAAAGGAGGAATTATATGAAAAAATTACACACAAAAATGAATGAGTATCTAGCAAATCAAATGGTCGGGTTTATCAAACTTCACAACCTACACTGGTATGTTCAAGGAAAGGGGTTCTTCGTCCTTCACGAAAAATTTGAGGAACTTTATGACGAAAGTGCACAAATTATTGATGATGTTGCAGAACGTCTATTGGCTGTTGGTGAAAAACCAGTTGCTAGCTTAAAGAAGGCGTTAGAGCTTGCGACTTTAGCTGAGCTTGATGACAAATTTATATCTTCAGAAGATGCGATTGTTGCTCTTTATAAAGATGTTGAGTTCTGGATTGATGCCTCAAAAGAAATGGTAACACTTGCTGAAGAAGCAAAAGATGTCAGTACCGCTGATTTATTTACTGGATACATTACATCCTATGAGAAACTTCTCTGGATGCTCAAAGCTTACCAAGCATAATTATAATTAAAAAATCCTCATTCGTGAACCGCACCCCAAATCTTGAACAAAGATAAGGAGGTGCGATTTTTAAATGGCTAAGTTAACACGAGAACAGAAAATAGAAATATATGAGAAGCGCAAATCAGGTCAAACAATAAGCGCATTAGCGGCAGAGTACAGAAT
>JAAYEW010000133.1 GCA_012728555.1 Erysipelothrix sp. | reverse complement strand
TTTTTCCATCTTCTTTTTGGATTGTACTAAAAAATATTTAATGAGTATTGTATTATCGTTTATCAGTAAATCTTCGATGAAACGAATGTCATCGATTTTTAGTTGAAGCTCTTCAGATGCAATTTTGTAATTCGAAAGTACTGTGTAATAGAACGAACGATCAAATACTGTGATGTGCCCAAGTTTTGGAAACTTGCTCATGAATCGTCGTAAAAATGGATATTTATGCTGTTCTTCACTTTCATCTTCAAATGTTTTAACTTCGAAATAACGAGGATCTAATTCTCGAATTAAATCTTTAATCACGGATGCTTTTCCTGAGGATTCAAAGCCATCGACTAAAATGACTAACGATTGGTTTCTCTCTAAAAGCTCTCGTTGATATGAGGCGAGTTGTTTGCCTAAGTCTGAACGTTTAACATGATCAAGGATGAGTTCTTTTTGTTGCTTGATGGCTTCTTTTATCATGATTGACTCCTTTATTTTACTTTCAGTATATCTAAGGTGGTGCTTATAAACAAGAAAAAACTCCCACGGGGAGTTCATCTTTATTCAATAACAGTAAATGCAGTTTTATCTAAACCACATAGTGGGCATACCCAATCTTCTGGAATATCTTCAAATGCAGTACCTGGTTCAATCCCTCCATCTGGATCACCAAGTTCTGGATCATAGATATAGCCACAAACACATTCATAACTTTTCATACGTATCCTCCTTGAGTCCATTATACCATTGCTAAGTTATTTTAATAAGCCCTACTTTAGATATTTATTCACAATCTCAACATCTGAAATCATGGGCACATAGTGATCTTTTATTTTATGATACTTCTCGTCCCCTTTACCAGTAAATAAGATTAATGTAGGCTTTTTAGCATTCCCAAGGGCTGTCTTGAAAGCTTCTTCTCGATTATCTACAATATAATTTTTAATGGTTAAATATTGCTGAGTTTCTAGACTAATGTCTCTGACTGTTTCATATCCTGGATCTTCCATGGTTAAGTAAACAACGTCAATGTATTTATTTGCAACACGTGGAAGTTCAATTCGTCGATTTTTGGCTTTATTACCTGGGCATCCAAAGATAAGAATTAACTCATGGTCCTTGTATCCTTCTTTGCAAGAACTAAATAGTTTCTCAAAACTAAGTTCATTGTGAGCATAGTCCACCAAGACTTTGACTTGTTTGTCAGTTGAGATGAAGTATTCCATTCGTCCATTGACTCTGGCTGTTCTTAAACCTTCTTGGATAGACTTTTGTGAGATGCCATAGGTGTTTGCGATTGCGATAGTGACTGCTGCGTTTTCAACGTTAAACAGGCCTGATATTTGAATTTCATAAGGAATGTGGTTCACGCTAAAAGTATATCCTAATTCTGTTTGTAGAATATCTGAAACATAGTAATCTGCTTCTGGATTCACTAAACTAACTGTAATCAGATTTACCTCATCAGGTATTGATTCTAGAATAGTGTCGATTAAACAAATATCAAGGTTGACGACAAAGTTTTTGCATTGTTTGCTGAAAAGTAGTTTGGAGTTGAAGTAGTCTTGGAAATCAGGATGTTCGATTTCACTGATATGGTCTGTTCCAATATTTAAGAAAGCTCCAACGTCAAAAATAATCTGATCGCTACGATTGTATTTGAGTGCTTGGCTGCTCACTTCCATGGTGAAGTATTCACACTTGGCATCGTTGGCGTTTTTAAGTGATTTGACTAGTTCTAATGCTTCTGGTGTTGTTAATTCGGATGCTTTTTCGATTGTTCCATCATAGGAATTGATTGATGACAAAAAGGCTGTCTTTTTTTTGAGTTCAGTATCGAAAATATTTTTCAAAAAGTAAACGACTGAAGTCTTTCCTTTGGTTCCCGTTATTCCTGTCATTTTAAGGTCTTGAGATGGATAGTTATAAAAATAGTGAGCGATGTGAACCATGGCTCTTCGAACGTCTCTGACGATTAATTGTGGTATTTTAATGTCGTAACGCTTCTCACTAACGATAACTGTTGCTCCATTTTCAATAGCTTTAAACAAATATTCTTGTTTAAAGGCTGCTCCTTTGACAAAAAAGAGTGTTTGACTCGTGACTTGTCTGGAGTCGTAAGTAATTGTTTTGATTTCAATTTCTTGATTAATCACATTGTAATCTAGAAGTAAGTCATCTTTCTTAAGAAGTCTGACAATTTGTTGATACGTTTTCATTCTGTTTCCCCTTGTACTCTTATATAATACCATGATTATAATATGAAAGAAAAAAGAAAACTCCTTTTTTAGAAGTTTTCTCTTTTAGAAAATAAAGATTCTTTCTCGATAATCGACAAGCTTATTAAGTCTTTCCACTAGATCATCTGCAAAGGAAGGTTTATCGACCCCTTCTATCACTTGGACACTGCCATCATCATGAAGTAATGAAATTTTATAGTGTTGTCTTTTGTCGAAATTTTCATGTGATTGACCTTCAAATTCTTCTAATTTAATTGTATTTAGCGCATAGTCGAAGAAATCTTTGATTACTTTCGAATCGACTGGATAGCGATAGCTGATTCTATTTCCTACAAAGGGAAAGACACTTTGTATAACCATGTTTTCAGCTAAATTCACGGTTAGTTTGTGTTTAACAATGCCCATAACAGGATGATTTCCTGCTCGAAATACAAAACGAATTGATGTTACGTTGCTCATAACAAATCCTCACTTTTCTTTTCTTAATTTTACCATACTTTGTGTATAATAAACTAAAAGGAATGTGAATATGAATACAAAAACTTTAAAGAATGACCTCTTCTATCAAGTAATGGGTCAAGGTGAACCACTTGTCATGATTCATGGGAATGGTGAGGACAGCACAATTTTTATGAAATCTGCACAACTACTTATGAATGAATTTACTGTCTACTTGATTGATAGTGTCAATCATGGTAGAAGCATTCAGGTAGATGTTTATTCCTATGAAGATATGGCATTGCGTTTGATGAGTCTTTTAGATGCTCTTGAGCTATCCTCGTTTCATTTTTTTGGTTTTAGTGATGGTGGAATCATTGGTTTACTTCTTGCGAAAGAATACCCAAATCGATTTAAATCATTAATGATTGCTGGAGTGAACTTATATCCTGAGGGCATGATCACTGCTGAACTTCATCATTACCAAGAAGTTTACCAGAGAACTAAGGATCCACTCTTAAAACTTATGCTGGATCAAACGCCAATTGATCCTCAAGAATTAAAAAAGATAACCTGTCATTCGCTTATACTTTGTGGTGAGTATGATGTTATTAAACTCAGTCATACCAAACTTATTCATGCTTCTTTATCGAAGTCTACCCTTCAAATTATTGAAAATCATAATCATACAAGCTATGTTGTGAACAATGAGTTAATCGCCCATATTATTCTAAGGTTTCTTCGGAATTGATGGATCGTTAAAAAACAGAGTCCGATGGCTACTCATTGTCAACTGATTGAATGTGTAAAGATGTTAGTTGTAGTACTAATTTAAGTAAACTTGAGATTGATAAACAAAGCCTCGCTATTTATCGTCGCATCAATAAAGCGGCAATGGTGATATTTTACTAATTCACTGACAGTCTATTTCTCTTTAATAACGATAAGATAAACTCAATAAGTTTATCTCTTTGTTGATATCTTTCTAAGAGTGTTTTCCAATAAAGATTTTTTAAAGGGGATCAAGTCTACTGGTTGGATCTTTAAGAATAAAAACTTGAAGATATAGTGAGTTCACTAATCTTATGTTTCTTTGATTTCTAAGAGAGTATTCATCAATATCAATTTTAAAATATTGACAGAAGCTTTTTACACTAATCGATTAAAGTGATAACTCTTTTCAATATTTGAACAAGATTGGTGATGCTGTCAGCTCAATGATTGTTGTGTGTCCATCAGTTGGTTGAATATAACCAAGTCCGGTACTCATGGTTGTGTGTTTGTCTGATCAATTTGCCTAGTGAGTCCAATGTTACCCTCTTTGTGGGTTACCATGTCTAATTCAATGATACTTCCTAGGTGTTTCGACTAATTCTTTTTTTAGAGTCATGGTAATACATTAACATTAGTACCAAGGGTTCAAATTTCAGTTTTGAATCAAAGGATAGCCTTATTGAACAGTAAGGCGGATCAGATATTTTAGAGTGACTCAGCGACTAAACAGCTTAGTTTGATTGAATTGAGTTTACTCTTTTCACTATCAGAGCGTGATGTCATAACG
>JAAYEW010000132.1 GCA_012728555.1 Erysipelothrix sp. | reverse complement strand
TTCTTGTTCTTTTCATATTGTATTTCGTATTATCAATTTAGGTCTAAAAAATAATCCCTTAATCAAGTAAGAGGTAAAAAAGAGACAGTTTTTTAGTTTAAATTATCAATATGGATTAAAACGGAAAACTACTGTTTTTGAGTTCCACTCAAGATTGTTTGATTTAATGCTTGGATAAACATAATAATTTATAACAGCAGTGCTATTCCCTCTTCCTATTTCTCCTTGATGAATAGCAACCCAGTCAGATCTAGTTTCATGATTTGAGTTAATTAATCGTCCATAGGGATCCAATGCTGCTATTTCTTGAATACCATTGAAATCACCATAATTATTTGAGGTTTGTTTTGTAACCCTTGCCTTCGAGGTTACAAGATCTTTTGATCCTCCCCACGCAGGTAAATTAACAGTTAATTGATTTGAATAATAAGCAAAAACAGAACCAAGCGAACTAACATTGTAAGTATTACTGCTAAACTTATTTTTTCATTTTCTCCTTTATATATACCAACTCTTTACTACTTGCTTAATAAAATCACTATTAATCTCTTTAATCAATATTTTAATTACTACCAATCTGATAAGTCGATATTTCATCTCTACAATCTGAAATTTTTATGTTATCGCTAATGTGTAGATATACGAACATGCGCAACGGTTCGCATAAGAACTGCACTAGGCACCAGATAGTCAATCAAGCTCCTTGTGTAGTAGATGCTTTTTAATTCTAAACAAAGCAAAAGCATTATCTTTGATTCAGTTATAGTTGTCACTTAACTTTCTTAATCACCGATTGATTAAATTGTACTCTTAGGTTTTCTTTTCTTGGATCTATGGTAAAATACTAGATGGTTAGTCCATGCCGACATAGCTCAGTGGATAGAGCAACTGCCTCCTAAGCAGTAGGTCGCAGGTTCAACTCCTGCTGTCGGCGCCATAAATTCAATTAAACATATTGAAAAGACCAAAAAAACTGCTATAATTAACTTCCGATGCACCAGTGGCGGAATTGGTAGACGCGCACGCTTGAGGGGCGTGTGGCATATGCTGTGTGAGTTCAAGTCTCGTCTGGTGCACCATTGATAACAATAAAAGCGAATCTTGTTGATTCGCTTTTTTCATGCATAAACAGACCCCTTACTACCATCCACTGTTTTCTCAACAACAATTTGAGCCGTAATTCTCTGTTTTAACTCACTGACATGTGAAATGATTCCAACCAAACGACCTGACTCATTGAGCTGTAGCAAGACATCAATTGCTCCATCTAACGATGTCGAGTCTAAAGAACCAAACCCTTCATCCACAAACAAAGCATCAATGCTAGTCCCACCCTTAATTGTTTTGATAAAATCACTCAACCCTAGAGCTAAACTTAGCGACGCTTTAAAGGTTTCTCCCCCTGAAAGTGTTTTAACACTACGCATCTGTGATGAGTAGAAATCCATCACATCGAGCTCCAATCCTTTAGCACCACGATTATTCCGATTCTCTTCTTGACGAACTAACTCATAGCGGGATTGTGTCATCTCTAACAAACGAAGATTCGCTAGTTTTAATACTTCATCAAAATACATTGATAAAACATAACGTTCAAACGATACATTGCCACTGTACGCAGACCCGTTAGCAATATCACTGAGCAATGAAATCATCTTTGCTTGATCAATTAATGTTTGTTGACTTTGCTGGACCTCCATTAAACTCATCCAATTTTTTTGATGATTTAAATAGATATGCATCGTAGTAGCATATTCTTCATTAATTCCTTGCAGCTCTTTTTGCTTCGTAATTAACAACTCATCAGGATTATCATTGAAAACACAAGATGATAGTTCCTGCTGATTTTTCTTTAAAGCTTCCTGTACTGAGAAGACCTGTTGTTGATACTGTGCCACTGTTTTTTGATATGCTTCAAGCACTGTTTTCTCAACCATTGACTCTTGATAGTTCGTATCAATTTCATTGTCAACCAAGTAGTTTTCATAAATCGTATGTTTCTCATTATACGATGTATTTACCGTTTCAAGTTGAATACGGTAACCCTTTAATGTTGTCTCGTGTCGAGTAAACTCTTGGCGTCTCTCATTCAATTCTTGACTCAACGCGACAAACTCTTGTTCAATGTGATCAATCTGAGTTCTTAATGATAGTTCTTGACTTTCAAGAGACTCTAATTTTGAATCTTTCGTCAATTCTTCGACTTCATTAATCTCTTTTTGGATGTTTTCTTGATCAAGTCGCAATGTTGTCAGTGACCCCGTTGATTGATGAATCTCTGAAGACAAAAGATCAATAACACTTTGATTATTTTCAACCCCTTTTTGTTTTAGTTCCTCTAAAGCTGAATTAACTTCAGACAATTTTAGATTGGTTTTTTCCATTTGTTGTTGATTTCTCTTCAAGAGAGCATCCACGTTCTTTTCCATCACATTCTTTTGTAGCTTTTCTTTGCGTTGACTAAGACTACTTCGTTTTGTTTCGGACTCAATAATCAATCGTAAAACTGCTTGTAACTGTTGATTCAACGAATTATTGTCTACTTCTATTTCTATTTGACTTGCAACAAAAGGATGATGCAGCGATCCACAGACCGGACAAGGTTGATTCTCTTTCAATGTCGTTGCTAATGACGCTGCGATGTTTTGTTGACGAAGGGCTTCATATTCCTTTAGACTTAACTCTAACAATGATTTCTGTTGGTTCGCAGTCCTTAAGGTTTCCCGAATCCCCTTTATTTCTTGATCGATCTCTTTGATTTCGTCTAAACAATCAATTTGTTGTTGAAACTGTTGTTGTTGAAGTTTCAACTGCTCAACCAGTAACAAATCTTCATTTTTAATGAGATTTAGTGCCGTAATTCTTTCCGATACCACTTGATACTCTGCTTGTTGTTGTTTCAAGACAATCAGTTGTTGATTCTTTGTCCGTAACATTGTGACTAACTCATTAATGGTTGCTTCGTTTTCACTTCTTCGTTTTTGTAGTTTCAAAAGTTCTTGATGTTTTTGAATGAGTTGTTGAACTCTGGTGAGTTCCTCTTTAATTGTTGGCAGCTTTTGATATTTTTGTTGGCTCACTTGAAATTGTTCAGTCAGGATATCAATTTGTTTCTGAAACTTCAGAATCGTTTGTTGTGTATCCATTATGAATTTGTTTAACTGTTCTTGCTGTTTTTCTAAATCATTGAGTGATTTCCATAGACCAAACGCTTTCTCAAACAACAAGGCATCGTTGATCGTTTTTTCTAACTCTTTCATGTCATCCTTATGTAAAAGTAGACGTTCTTTATTTTCAATTAATGTTCTTTGTTGATTTTTCAAGTAGATTTCTCTCTCTAAACTTGATATGTGTTGCTTGACTAGACTTTCTCTTTCACGATTACTGGTGAGTCGTTGTTGATGATGCTGAACTGATTGCTTTAACAATTCAATGACTTCACTTAAATCTTGT
>JAAYEW010000012.1 GCA_012728555.1 Erysipelothrix sp. | reverse complement strand
TCCTTACCAACAGCAATTTGATCGACGCAAACATCTAGAATTTCCAAACCTGATTGCTCAACAATGCTTGCCAGCTGATAAACAATATTTCTGTTTACGTAATAGAGGTCTGTTTCAGCAAACAAACGCCCCGCCTTTTCATTCAGCGGAACTTTATAGACATGCACACCATTTACTTTATAACGATAAATTTCAGCATTAATTAGTTCCATATTCTCTACTGATTTTTGATTGAGAGCTAAACGATAGAGTTTCTCAATATTGTCTTTTAGAATCCTATTGAGTGGATCATTAATATCGACATGTAGAGAACGATTAATCCGTTGCAAATTAAAAGACGGGACAACTAATAAGACTCGTGTTACTTTAATTTTTACATTTTTTTCAATATTGGCAAGAGCCTTCTTGATGGCTTCGACAATGGAAGTTTGTGATTCTATTTCGTTATTGACGATAGAGGTGTGAGGGACGCGTTCGACTTTTAGAATATACAAACGGCCGTTATGTAATTCACCGACCAAAATTCGTATCTCATGATCTGCGACTTGCAAAGTAGCATAGATTTCTTTTCTCATGAGCTCCTCCTTCACTTCTTTCTTATAATATCATAAAGTAGTAACAGTTGAAAGAAAATAAGCACAAATCATGGCGAAAAACAATACGATATTTTCCTATCGATCTACTCTCTTTTTTTGCTTTTTTACTTTACAAATTTCTTTCTTTGAGTTATTATGTATTGGCACTTGAAATGGTGGTCGTGGCGAAGTTGGTTAACGCACCGGGTTGTGGCTCCGGCACGCGCGGGTTCAAGTCCCGTCGATCACCCCATTTGTAAATTTCGGAACTCGTAAGAGTTCTTTTTTTGTTTACACAAAAAAAGAATTAACCGAAGTTAATTCTTATCCGACTACTTGAATAGTATCTCCACCTGGACCAGCAGTATTTCCTAAATAATCAACGATAGCATTTCTTTGTTCTTGATTGCTTGGTTTACAAAGTTTAACTGATTTCGCTTCTTTATTAACAAGTGCTTCAGCAAGTCCTGAACAGCCCGGATAACCACAAGCACCACAGTTATAACCTGGTAGAAGTTCTGCAACTCGTGCGAGTCGATGATCTTCCATTACATAGAAGACTTGGGATGCTACCGCTAAGACCAATCCTAGGATTGCTCCTATTAACCCTACTATGCCCATAGGAATTAAAATTTCATTCATAGTATCTTCCTTTCTTAGTGACCTTGATGATCACAACTTATATCACTACACGATTTACACTCTATTAATGCATCTGAGCATCCTTCTGGTACAGGTGTTAACCCATTTTCAGAAAGTGAATAGCTATAAAAAACAGAGATTGTAAAGATGACAACTAATGCAATAAGGAGTTCCATTAAATGATTCCTGCAAGTCCACCAAATGCCATAGCCATAACAGCCATTGTAATTAAAGCGATTGGTGCACCTTTCCATGCTATTGGTGTCTCTGAACTATCAAGACGTTCTCGAATAGCCGTAAATACAACCATAATAAGCATGAATCCAAGTGGAACTGCTATAGAATATACTAGCATTTCAGCCCAAGAAAATCCATTCTTTATATTTTCTAACGCTACAAATAAGACAACGCAGTTTGTTGTAATCAAAGGGAGAAAGACTCCTAATGCCTTATACAGAGCAGGAGAAGTTTTCTTTAAAAACAACTCTACAAATTGAACAAAAGCAGCAATAACTAATATGAACACTAATAAGTCCATATAAACAATGTTTGCTTTTACTAGTATGAAGTGGTAAATTGCGTAAGTCATTACGGAAGAACCGAAAATAACAAACATTACCGCTAAGCTCATACCAATAGCGTTGCTCATCTTTTTAGTAGTTCCAAGAAGTGGGCACATCCCCAAAAAGTTATAAAGAACAACGTTTTCAATAAAGATAGCTGCGAAAGCTAGTGTTAATAATTCACTCATTACTTAACCCCCTTTACTTTAGCATTTTTATGATTGGTGTAAGCAACAGAAGCAGCAATTACTAAAGCAAACGTGATAAATGCTCCAGCAGGTGTCCCAAACGTGTTAATTGTAAATCCCTCAGGAATTAGTTGAATATCAAATATCGTTGCTAAATTTAGAGGATTATATAAAGATAGATGTCCTGAAGAAAATACTTGGCGGATTAAAGAAATCACAAGGATTACAAGTGAATAACCAATTCCCATGCCAAGACCGTCTAAAGCTGAATCAACAGGGCCATTCTTGCTAGCAAAAGCTTCAGCGCGTCCTAATATAATACAGTTGACAACAATTAATCCCAAGAAAGTACCTAGTGCATCGTAGATAGATGTAACATAAGCATGTAAGAACATTTCTACCACTTTAACAAGTGTGGCAATGACAACGATATACACAGGAATACGAATCTCTTTCGGAGTAATATTTCTGATCAATGAAATAATGACATTACTAGCCACTAAAACAAAAATTACAGCCAATCCCATTCCCAAAGCGTTGTTAATATTTGTTGTAATTGCTAAGGTTGAACATAGCCCAATCATTAGTACTAAGACTGGATTTTCTCTTAAGAAACCAGCAGTCAAGATACTTTTTTTGCTCGGTTTATTTTGACTCATATTAACCTCCAATTTTTTCTACAGCTAATTCAATAGCAGCATTTAGTGCGTGAAAGATACTCTTCGAGTCAACTGTTGCACCCGATGCAGCATCCACTCCTGCTGAACCACTCGCAAAACTAATTCCTTTGAACGAATCAAGATAAGCTTCTTCACTAGCAGGTGTTCCATATTCATCACTATTGACAAATTCGACAATGGAAATTGAGTCCACTGTTTTGGTATCGATATTTAAAACAATTTTAAAAGTACTGTCTCCTTCAAATCCTTCAGCAGTGGCTTCAAAAGTTAAAAGAGAACCTTCTTCATTGGTTAAAGTTGCTGTACCATCAGTAAATTCTGAAGTCTTAAATTCAGGTTCTTTTTCAGGCTCAAGTTTGTCTGCTCCAAGTTCAATCGCAATAGCATTCAGAACATGCATTAAACTCTTAGAATCAACAGTCGCTCCACTTGAAGCATCTGCCTTAACTTCTGATCCCTTTAAACTAAACCCTATAAATGTATCTAAATAAGCTTGTTCACCTGCAGAAGTACCATAATCATCACTATTAATAAACTCTACAACAGTAATCGCTTCAACTCTCATGGTCTCTGTGTTGACAACAACATCAAATTTATTAATTCCTTCAAATCCTTCACCAGTTGCAGTAAATGTTGTTAAATTTCCTTCAACTTTTTTATCAACAATTGTTCCTTCTGTATATTCTGAAAGAACTAAACGATCGTCTTTAGGTTCATCCACAGGTCCACCTGTATTTCCTGTTAAAGAATTAAAGACAGAGATAACTGCATTAGCAGCAGCTTTT
Source organism: Erysipelothrix sp. (assembly GCA_012728555.1). Lineage (GTDB taxonomy): Bacteria > Bacillota_I > Bacilli_A > Erysipelotrichales > Erysipelotrichaceae > DUUI01. The sequence continues at coordinate 7,999 of JAAYEW010000012.1, read as the reverse complement.
ACTCCATCGCTACTAACTGTAGCTCCAGATACAGCAGGAATACTGTCTGTTGTAGACTTACCTGCATACTCATCGGCATAAGCCGTTTCATTCAACTTCATTCCATATCCAGGTGTATCATTGATTTGCAACATTTTAAATTTTGCGTTACTACCATCAACATTGTATCCAAGAATAAATGTAATTGGTGCAGAATATCCTTGTCCTGTTGCTTTAAAAGCATAAGCTGTATCATCAATCTTATACGCTTCAAGAACATGTCCTTCTGCATCTGCAGTAAATTCCACTTTTTCGATGGACTTAGCATCTGGATACAAATCTTTATACGCTTGTGTTTCTTTTGAACCCGCATTTGCTTCAATGACTGGATAAGTCATTTGATTAACTAATGCTAAGAGTCCTGTTGCCAATGCAGCAACAATTGCTAAAAACAATGTTAATTTCAGTGCATTATTTCCTTTTTTCATCTATTTACCTCCAAAAGTATCCAAAGCTAATTGGACTGCTTTTTGAACAGACTTAGAAGTGAATGTTGCCCCGGTTGATGTATCAACTGTCGATACATCACTTAATCCTTTAAAGGAATCTAAGAAGTCAGGTTTGGTCGCTGGATCTGAATATCCCTCAGAGTCGACATTCTTATCAAAGACCACTTTGTCAACCTTACCATCGGTAATAGTTACCGTGATAACGTTATTGACACCATTGGCAAATCCATTCGATTCAATTGTATAAACTTTTGAACTTCCTTCTTCTTTTTCATTAACAACAAAGAGTTTGTCATCTTTCAATGTAGAAGCTACTGCCTCTTTCATTGTGTTTCCAATTAGTAAACTTGTTAAACCAAAGACTACTAATAATATTGCCAGTGAACTTAATGCTTTCTTTTGAACTTTAATTAGATTTCCAGCTAATAGATAATCAATTAAAGGAACTAGCATGTTCATAATTAAAATCGAGAATAAAACCCCTCCAGGCGTATTAGCTAGTAGACGGATTAAAACAGTTATAAATCCTGCTCCTGATGCATAAATAGCACGTCCTACTGGATGTAATGGCGAAGTTACGGGATCGGTTAACATAAAGACTGCCGCAAACATTGCTCCACCTGTAATGACATGGAAAACTCCATATATTAAGTCCATACCACTTGCTACAGCAATAATTGTAGTAATTCCAAAAATCGTTCCGATATAGAAAACAGGTATTCTCCAATCGATGACTTCTCTAATGACTAACACAACACCAATAACAAGGAGCAAAAGAAATGATGTTTCACCCATTGCCCCTGGATGCCATCCAGTCAGTAATCCGGTTAATCCACCAAATTGCTCAACAAAAACATCAAATCCACCTGGTGCAATTGCCCACGCTTGCGCATTCACCGAAGAGATTGGTGTCGCTGAGGTTGACATGTCCGCAACTGTTCTTGCTCCAAAAGCTGTCAACATCACAGCACGCCCTACAGCTGCAGGATTAAAGATATTATGTCCAAAACCACCGTATAATAATTTACCTAATACAATTGCTACAAAAGTACCGATGACCATTGCATAAACAGATGTATTAATAGACAATGTAAAGAAAAGTATCAAGACAGTTACCCATGGATAGCTGCTTAATAAGAATTTCTTGACATCTTTCTTATAGAATTTTGCCCACGCAAATTCAATGATCAAAGATGTAGCTAAGGATGCCCCTAGAAGTGCTAAGGCATGCACTACATAGCTCATACCATATTCAGTACCATAATAAACTAATGTAAAGACTAAAACAGCTAATAATGCTAGTGTTAGTTCATTCATTATTTGTAAAGTTGTTCTTCTGGTTTTAATACTAGGAGACACACGATATTTAAAATTCATTGTACGTTCCCCCTATTTTCTAAGTCGTAGTGCACTTTTTGCACGACGAACATTTTCAGTAACATCTATTTTTGATGGACAGACATACGTACATAATCCACATTCAATACATGAATTCGCATCTAATTTTGCCATCATATCCAAGTTCTTAGCTTTTTCTGCGTCTTGAATCTTAACAGGCATCAATCCTGCTGGACAGTGGTCAACACAAGATCCACAACGTAAACAAGCGATTGGATCAATTTTTTCTTCAATAATAACTGTTAAAGCATTTGTTGTGAAGTTAACCGTTACTTGGTCATGAATCATGGCTTTTCCCATCATCGGTCCACCGTGCAACACATGCACAGCATCTGTCACTAATCCACCACAAGTATCAAGTACATCTTTTAGAGGTGTCCCTAATTTAACTTCAACGTTTTGTGATTCTTTGATTCCATTCCCTGAAACAGTCACAATTTTCGAAGTGATTGGTGTCCCTTTTCTAAAGGCACGACTAACCATAATTGCTGTTGTTGAGTTATTAACAATCGCTCCTACTTCACTTGGTAAACGATCATAACGTTTCTTTAACACTTCATAAACAAGTGTTCTTTCCCAACCCATTGGATAAACATTGGGAACAGGACGAACTGTTACAGAAGGATAGTCTTTAAACGAATCTTTTAGTTTCGCTATTGTTTCTTTTTTATCTTCTTTGATACAAACAAGGACTCTTGAGCAGTTACCTGCTTTTTGAAGAATAAGCGTTCCATGAACTAATTCTTCTAAATGGGCATTGACAGTAACATAGTCTCCTGTTAAATAGGGTTCACATTCAACCGCATTAATAATCAGCACATCTGTTTGTTTCATTGGTTGATACTTCATGTAAGTAGGAAAACCTGCTCCAACACAACCAACAATCCCCATCATTTTGATGTGTTCACATATTTCATCTTTCGTTGCTATCTTGTCATCTAATGATGTCGGCGCAACTGCTTCATATTTCCCATCATTTTCAATAAGAACATGTTTTGCCTTTCTTCCACCCCAACTATGAAATTCATCTTTGAATCCTTTCACGGTTCCAGAAACTGAAGAAAACAGTGGGATAGCAAAGTGATCGTTACGGCTAGCAATCTTTTGATTAACTAAAACACGGTCACCTTCTTGAACATAAACCTCGATGTTCGGATTACCCATTGCCATCAGTGGAATTGCTACCACTTCAGGTGTTGGACAAACAAGTACAGGTTTATGATCCGTCAATTCTTTATAACCATGTATATGCTTACGCATTGGTCCTAATAATAATGACATAACCTCATCCTTCCTCTTAATATTTGTTGTATCATCTACAACACCTTAATATTATACCACGCTAACTTTATTTTGAAATACCTTTTTGTATTATATTGTCAAGGAATATGCTATAATCACTCTCGGTGATAAAATGAAAAAAACTATATTAATTCTGTTTGTGCTACTAATTTTAGTAGGTTGTCAAACAAATCAAGAACCACAGTACCAACGGTATCAAAATACAACAGTGACTTCTGGTTTTAATACCGGTATAACATTACTGGCTTATACCAAAAACGAAAAGGAGTTCAACGAGTATTTTGACCTCTTGAAATCCGAATTTTCAAAATACAATGCAATCTTCGACATTTATAACGATTATGAAGGGATCAATAATGCGAAAACCGTCAATGATAAAGCAGGTATCGAGCCCGTTGTTGTTGATCAAGCACTAATTGATGTGCTACTTCTATCTAAAAAAGAATACGAATATTCAAAAAAGAAGTTTAATCCTACTGCTGGAGCATTGTTAAAAGTGTGGCATAATTACCGTGAAGAAGGAATGCTACTCAACCAAAACAATGAGCCAGGAAAAGTTCCTACTCTTGATGAACTTAACCAAGCTGCAACTTGTATAGGTTGGGATTTTTTAGAAATCGATGATGAAAAGAACACGTTGTATCTGCTAGATTCGTGTGCTTCGATTGATTTAGGAGGTATTGCTAAAGGATATGCTGTTGAACAAGTTGCTTTGACACTTGAAGCAAAAGGACTAAAATACGGAATAATTAATGGTGGTGGAAACGTTAGAGTCATTAATAGTAAACCAGATGATTCTGCCTGGGTTGTAGGGGTTGCTTATCCTTCTTTAATTAGAGATAAGAATGTTGAGTTATTTAATATTAGCGAAAGTGGATCACTTGTTACTTCTGGTGATTATCAACGAATGTATCAAGATGAAAACAATCGCCGTCTATCTCATTTAATTGATATGGAAACTTATCTACCAGGATTTCATTTTAGAAGTGTCACAATCTATACAAAAGATTCAACATTAGGAGACTTATTCTCTACAGCGCTCTATCTAATGGATTATGAAACTGGAAAACAGTTTGTAACTGAACACAATAAGCTTCATCCAGAACAACGCATTGATGTATTTTGGTTAATTGATGAATCAAACGACACAGATATCAATCATCCTGACTTTAAAACTTTAAAAGATTTTCCTGAACTTAAATATGCGATGACCGAAGGCCTTCAGTCGATTGCTCAGTTTAATAAGAAGACACTAAAAAAAACAACCAAATCATGATGATATGGTTGTTTTTATATGGAAGTGCACTTAAATTATTCTTTACCTAAACGCTTGAACATATTCTTTTTATAGACTTCAACTCCTGGTTGATCAAACGGATTAACATCTAGGTAATACGCTGTCATTGCTAGTGCCATAAAGAAGAAATAGACCATATATCCAAAAGTGTAAGCCGAATTGTCTTCTAACTCAATTAAAATATTTGGCACATTACCTTCAACTGTATGGGCCTCTAGGGTTCCTAGCATAGCTTGTTGATTCACCCAATGCAAAGACTTGTTTTCTAAATAGCTCATGCCATCAGCATTAGTAGCATCTACTGGAAATTTCATGTCAGCTAAAGGATTCTTTGTCGTAATTACTGTTTCAAACAAGAGTTTTGTTCCTTCTTGGACAAATTGACCCATTGAGTGTAAATCCGTTGAATTCGTAACAGAAGCTGGAAATAATCCTTTCCCTTCTTTTCCTTCGGACTCCCCATCTAATTGTTTTAGCCATTCCGAAATAAAACTTAGATGTGATTCGTAAGTCACAAAAAGTTCAACATCTTTGCCTTGTTCTTGTAACAAACGACGCATGAGTGCATATTGATAAGCAGGATTTTCAGTTATATTTTCTTTTGAGAATTCATTTCGACCATCCACAAATCCTTTCATCATCTTATCGATATTTATTCCTGCTGCCGCAATTGGTAATAAACCTACCGCAGTTATTACCGAAAAACGTCCACCGATATCATCAGGAATTATAAAGGACTCATATCCTCTTTCTTTAACAAGCGGTCGTAGTAAACCACGTTCTTTATCTGTGGTCACATAGATTCGATTAATGGATTCTTCTATACCATATTTTTCTTCAACAAACTGTCTGAAGATTCTAAAAGCAATCGCCGTTTCTGTCGTACTACCCGATTTTGAAATAACATTGATAGCTACTTCTTTATCTTGAATGTAGTCAAGAACTCTGACAATTTCTGTTGAAGAGAATGTATTACCAACAAAAATCAGTTCTAAACTATCTTGTTTAAAGTGGCCATTAATCATTTCTACAGCTGCTTTTGAGCCTAAATACGATCCTCCAATACCACAAACAAGCAGTACCTGTGCTTGTTCACGAATCTTTATTGCAGCTTTTTTAATTCGTTCAAACTCTTGCTTGTCATACTCATATGGCCAATCCAACCAACCTAAGTAATCATTACCTTTTCCAGTTTTGCTTAATAACTGGTGATGAAGTTCACTAACCCTTGGTTGATATTTTTCCCATTCAACATCCATTAATACATGATCTAAATTAAGCTTCAACATTCTGTTTCTCCTTTATCCATTCTGGCATTTTTTCTTTCAAAGACTTAAATCCAATCGTTGAAGAAGGTACTAATGACTTTTTATTCATTAACACTCTTTCTCTTCGTTGGGTTCGAGGACTTGTTTTTTTCGAAACATGTTTTAAGGATAATTTTAATTGATTCCTGTCCTCATCGACCGAAAGTACACGACAATAAACGCGTTGACCTGTTGATAAGAACTGATGAATATCATTGACAAATCCACTAGTAACTTCTGAGATATGAATCAATCCACTTGTATGGGTATCAATTAGAACAAAAGCCCCATAACTGGTCACATTGGTTACAATCCCTTCGACAACGTCATTCTTTTTGTATAGTAAGTTCATGGCTTCACCTCTTTGTTTATTATACAATAACTTTAAACTAGAATAAAGCGATACAAACGGATGCAAACACTTTGTTTTTGGTTTATAATTGATATAAATAGGAGGTGCATGATGACATTAGAAGAAAAAGTAATTTACACACTAAATAAAATTAGACCTTATATCCAAAGTGATGGAGGTGATGGTGCCTTTAATCACATTGACGAAAACGGTGTTGTATATGTTGATTTGCTAGGTGCTTGTATCGGATGTGGTTTAGCTGATGTTACTGTTAAACAAGGGATTGAGGCTATCCTTATGGACGAAATCTTGGAAGTAACTGAAGTAAGAGTGATGGACTCAAACGGTTAAGAAATCAATTTAAAGTAAAAAACGATAACCAAAAAAAGGAATAGTTTCTAATAAATGTTGAAACTATTCCTTTTTCATTGGTTGAATTCTTCTTAAAGTAGATATCTCATCTCTTTCTCAATTCAAGTAAAAAGGGCACCCTCATCAAACACTAAAGTGCTCTATTTTTAGATCTTATTGATTATAGCCAGCTTCCGTAAAGAAAGCATCAAGTTCAGTCTTAGGAATAGCGGTAATTGGGTCACTAGTCTTAACTTGCCATTCAGACTTCAATGTAACAACACCCTCTTTCACAAGAAGTATTGTTGGTGAATATCCCACCCCATATTTTTCTTGCATCGGTAATCGTAAGTCTCTATTCATCAGTCCATCTGGATTTTCTGTTTCAAGATTAACAACAAAAATGTTATTTTTTAACTCTGGATTATTGTTAAGTTTTTCTTCAAGATAATTCTCTTGAAAATTCAGAGAATCTCCACAACGAACAATCCAACCAAAATACAAAATACCACTCTTCTTGTCAGTTAAAAATTCATCCACTTCTTCGAAGGTTAAGTGTTGAAGCGAATCGAATTTTTCGAGCGCTTTGGGAACTCTAACTTCTGGTTTTTCTTCTTTTTGAGTACTACAGCCAATTAAAACAAGAGTAGTCATGAATAAGATCAATATTTTTTTAAGCATTTTCTATCTCCTTTATGAGCTGTTTAGCTTTTTTAGACATTATAAGAGGCCCTTGGATTTCATGAGTATCCAGTCCAATCACTTTATCAGAAACCACAAGTGTCGGAGCTCCCTGAATTCGTTTGAAGACATTCCGGTTCATGTTTTTAACTACCCATAATAAATCTTTAATAAACTCCTTAGGTTCATCAAGTCCATAAACACTAAGATACTTACCAACCGTACTTGTATGAAGGACTTTATTTTTGTAATCCATCAGTATCTCTTCAAGTTGTGAATGACCCTGAAGTAGTCGATTCACTAGGTAATCATGATAACCCCATTTCATTGGATCTCTTTGATTCTCTGCTAGTTCTGCACTTGGCATAAAATCCCACTCTAATCCTTGTTCTGTCTCTTTTGGCAATAAATTCTGTGGAACAACTTCTTGTCCATACGCTTTGTTAATTTCAACAGCTAATCGAACCACATCCATTTTCGTACAATCTGCTAAGAAACCAATTGCTCCTATGGTATCACCATAAAGGGTTCCATAACCTAAGGCACTTTCAATCTTGTTTGTATTGTTAGAAACTAAACCATTGTTCAATGAACTAAGGGTTGATAAAAGATGCCCCCGAAGCCTTGCTTGAATGTTTTCATAAGCTAACCCTTCGAGCTGATTGTATCCAAAATCTTTCATCGATGCCAACGTTTCTTTAACTAAGTGCTCGATACTGGTTTCAACTAACTGAACACCAAGTTTTTCAGTAAGCCATTTTGCATTTTTTATGGTTCTTTCAGAATTATGTCTTGTCGAAAGATTCGCTCCAATGACTCTATC
>JAAYEW010000131.1 GCA_012728555.1 Erysipelothrix sp. | reverse complement strand
CAAATGGATCGACAATTGTCTTAAAGACAAATGCAGACAATGTTTCATTTTCTGATGTTTTTAAAGTCACTGGGTTGTTCTTTTGATCAAAAGCTTCAACAGTGCCTCTCTCAGCATATGTAGGGAAATATTCAACGATTAAATCAAGGAGTCTTTCAATCCCTGTCATCTTAGTTGCTGCCCCAAAGTATACCGGAATAACTTCACCCATTCTGACTGCTAGACTTAACCCTTTAATAATATCATCTTGAGTGAATTCACCTGTTTCAAAATAGCTTTCCATTAATGAATCATCAGTCATTGCTAATGCTTCAATGATTTGTTCATAATACGCATCAACGGTTCCAACTAAATTATCTGGAACTTCTTTAGGAGTTGTCCGGTCGTTATAATACCATGCTTTTTTACGCAAGATATTAACCGATCCGACAACTACTTCTTTTTCAATAATCGGCAATTCAAACGCAAGCACCTTTTCTCCAAATCGAGAACGCAATGAATCATATACTTTATGGAAATCTCCATGTTCATCATCAATCTTATTAATAAAGAATATTGAAGGTATTTTTGATTCCACCGTCATTTCATAAGCTTTTTCTGTACCAGTTTCAATACCATCTTTCGCAGAAACAACGATTAATGCGTTGTCTGCTACAGTAACACCTGCTTTAGTTTCACCATAATAATCGAAGTACCCTGGTGTATCAATAAAATTTATTTTTTGATTTTTCCATTCAATCGGAGCAAGCGCTGTATAAACAGATTGTCCACGTTTTTGTTCCTCAACATCAAAATCCATGCTTGATGTACGATCCATTCGATCAGTTACTTTTGTAAAATGTAAGATAGCTTCAACAATAGAAGATTTACCCGAGCCTGAATGGCCCAATAGCACAATGTTTTTAACTTCGTTTGAAAAATAGTCTCTCATTATTTGTCTCCCCCTACTTCAAGATTGGTTTTAGCTCATCTAAATTATGTTCACGAACATAATGAACAGCTTTTTGGCCATTGTTGTCTAATATTTCTTTATCTGCGCCATTTTCTAACAAGAAATTGACCAGTTCTAAGTATCCTGAATAGCTTGCGCGCATGAGGGCAGTACAACCATTCGCATCCTGAGCATTAACATCTGCATGAGCTGCAACTAAACTCTTAATTACATCAAATTTAAAAGCAACACACGCTTCCATCAGAGCACTTCTACCCATTTCATCTTGAGCATTAACATCAACACCTTTTTCAATTAGATAGTCCACGACATTCAATTGTCCTAAAAGAGCTGCTCTCATTAAGGCTGTGCGGCCTTTATAGTCTCTAGCATTAATGTCTGCTCCTTTGTTTACTAACTTTTCAACGATTTCTAATTCGCCTTTTTTAGCAGCACCCATGAGTGCAGATTTTTGGTTCTTGTCAAGAACATTGACGTCGACACCATTTTCTAGCAAATAATCAACGATCTCAATAAAACCACGTTTTGAAGAACGCATTAACGCTGTCCGTCCATCACCACTGGCATAATTTAAATCGCCCCCTTTTTTGTGTGCCTTAACCATAGTGTCAAGGTCCCCCGTAGCACTAGCTGCCCAGAGATCTCTGTTTGTTTGATCCATAATATTTGTCCTCCTTTGTCAAACAAGTAATAAAAAAAGACGAGCTAAACCCATCTTAAAAATTATGATAATTCTTTTAAGGCAGACAAAAGACTAACGAAACCACTGCCTATGGCTTTATTGACAATGTTATTATTCATCTGTCATCACCTCTTGTCTCTATTGTAACCCATTTCATATAAATTTCAAGAACTTAACAAACTTTTCATTTGTTTCATCATTTCCTTTAAAATAGTGTACAATATCAACGAGGTGACTATATGAATTTTAATGATTTTGAGTACAAAAGAATTGACATTGACCTCGTCAAAAAAGAAGGTCAAGAACTGTTAGAACAGTTTAAAAATGCTGAATCCTTTGGTGAAGCAAACCGTATTTTTAGTGACTTTAATGAAAGTGCTAAAGAAGCAATGACAATGAGAACCCTTTGTAGTATTCGTCACTCTATTAATACTGAGGATAAATTCTATGAAGAAGAAACTGAATTCTGGGATGAAAAAAGTCCATTGCTTCAACAAACGTATATTGATTTCAATAACGCTGTTTTAGATTCTAAGTACAGAGAACAACTTGAATCAATCTATCCAAAAACCTTCTTCTTGCTTGCTGAAAATGCACGCCGTGTCTTTAGTGAAAAAATCATCGAGGATATGCAAGAAGAAAACAAGTTAACGACTCAATACATGAAACTGATTGCTAGCGCAAAACTACAATTTGATGGAAAAGAGTTAACTCTTGCTCAAATGGGTCCTTACCTTCAATCAACTGATCGAAGTGTTCGAAAAGCAGCTGCAGAAACCAGTTGGGGCTTTTTAAAAGAGCACGAGCAAGAATTTGATGAACTGTATGATAAGCTTGTGAAGTTAAGAAGCAATATGGCCAAAAAACTGGGGTTTGAGACTTACACCGACATGGCTTATGTTGCGATGAACCGATTTGATTACAACCAAGAAATGGTTGCTAATTATCGTCAACAAGTCTTGGATGAAGTTGTTCCTCTAGTGAGTAAGCTCCAAAAACGTCAAGCAAACCGTTTAAATTTAGAGACACTTAAATACTATGATACAAGTCTTAAGTTTTTAGATGGTAACGCAAATCCAATTGGTGATGCAGAATACATCTTAAACCAAGGAAGAGAAATGTACCATGAATTAAGTAAAGAAACGGCTGAATTTATTGATTTAATGATTGATTCAAACCTAATGGATGTCCTCGCAAAACCTGGAAAACAATCGGGTGGTTATATGACATTTTTATCAACTTATAAAGTTCCATTTATCTTTTCAAATTTCAATGGAACCTCAGGAGATGTCGATGTCTTAACCCACGAAGCTGGACATGCTTTCCAAGGGTATCAATCGCGTAACATCGTTTTAGATGATTGCATCATGCCAACGATGGAAAGTTGTGAAATTCATTCCATGAGTATGGAATTTTTAACTTGGCCATATATGGAAAAATTCTTTGGTGACAAAGCCGATAAATATCGTTTTAGCCACTTAGCTGAATCTCTATCTTTCCTGCCTTATGGGGTACTGGTTGATCACTATCAACACGAAGTATACAACAACCCAGAGATGAGCATTGAAGAGCGTAAGGCTACTTGGAAGAAACTTGATAACCTGTACCGTCCAGATCTAGATTTTGAAGATAATGATTTCTTAGAAAAAGGGACTTGGTGGTTTAGACAAAATCATATCTTCAACAGTCCTTTCTATTACATTGATTATACACTAGCTCAAGTCTGTGCATTTCAATTCTGGAAGAGAAAGTTTGTGAACAATGATGCGAATGTTTGGTATGATTATCTTCGGATTTGTGAAATTGGAGGAACCAAAACATTTACTGAAATTGTTAAAGAAGCGAACTTGATTTCACCATTTGAAGATGGATGTTTAAAATCAGTAGTTAATGACATTGATAATTATTTAGAGAGTATCGACGATACTGCTCTATAAAAAAAGCCAAGATTGGCTTTTTTTATTCACTCATTATTTTTTCACTTGGATCTAGTTTTT
>JAAYEW010000011.1 GCA_012728555.1 Erysipelothrix sp. | reverse complement strand
TTATTGAAGTGCTGGTGATGTTTGGTAATTAGTATCAACAATTTTAGAATTAACATTTTGATCTTGCCAGTTTAGAATTATAGCAGTCCCATCTGTATTTGTCAACTGAAAAATGGTCCAGTCATCAATTGAAAAGTGGTCCATTATTTCTTTGGTAAATTACTTTCTCGGACTACTCTTTTCTTTTAACCAATCCATAGTTTCTTCAATTCTATAACTGTCACCACTCATATTTAGTAAATGGGATTTATATGCGAGTCGATCAACGAGTGCTGTCGTTAATATTGGATCCTTAAATATTTCTTCCCATCTATCAAATAATAAATTTGTTGTTATTATCATCGATCCAATGTTAATCCGATTTGATATTAAATTAAATAATATTTCACTACCTTCCTTATCAAACGATACATAACCCAGTTCATCAAGAATCACTAAATCATATTTCTCAAATGATTTTTTATATCGTGTGATTTGATTATGACTCATTGCTTCTTTTAGTTCTATAATTAAATTAGGAACACTGATAAATAGGACCTTCATATTTTCGAGACATGCCTTCATACCAAGTGCAGTTGCATAATGTGTTTTTCCCATTCCAGGGTTACTCATCAAAATCACATTTTCTTTGTTATGAATAAACTCTAATGTTTCAAGTTCCTTAAATTTATCTTTGATATTTTTACTAAAGCGAGACACCTTGAAATCTTCTAAATATTTCTTTTGTGGAAAGCGAGCCATTCTGATTCGATGTTTTATGCCGTTATTTCTTCGATGATTACGCTCTGCCTCTAAAAGATCGTACAGGAATACCTCAAAGTCCTCGTCTTTTTGTTTAGATTCGCTAATATGCTTTTTATAATTTTCTCGTATGTATGCTGTTTTAAGTTCAACACATAATTCTTCAATAGTTTTCATAGTTCTCCTTTTAATTCATAAATTGATTTAGTTTTTTTAGTTGCGATCGTGATTGATCTTCAATGTGATCAAATCGAGATGTCATAATTTCATTTTTGTTTGTGCCTTTATACTTTAAGATATCAATAACTGTATCTAAAGGTTCATCGCAATGTTTTTGTAATAAGGCTATGAATTCTTTGCTTCTTGTTTTAAAATATTGTTGATAGATGGATTGAAGTTGTGGGTTTTGTTTTAACACAAGAGAGTGTTTAAGTGCCCCTGGCTTCGAAGTCAATGTTTTCAGATAGTGCGACATCACTAACTGATAATGACCACTGCCATCTATCTTTTTATGTACACAGACAAACTCATTATTTGAATATATCTTTATAATATCAAGGTACTTCTTGACGGTTACATTGTGAGCTAATAAGTAGTCAGGGACAGAATAGTAATTATTATCTACTGTGATACATCCATATTTATTAACATTGGCAATTAATACCTCTCCTAGTTCAAATGGAGGTCTATAGCTATTTAAATAATTCGATTCTTTGTCGATAATACTATTCTTGTTTAAAGTGTCTAATTGAACTCTAAGATGAAGGCAAGCGTCTTCATAACTTTTAAATTTGTACTCTCTACTGAATGCGAAATTACGAATCACTTTAACACTGTTTTCAACACTTCCTTTTTCATTACCTTTTCTAATATTTGTAGTATTGATTTCATAATTATAATAAAGTGCTAGATTAAGGCAGTCCTGGGTAATGAGTTTTTCTCCATTTGGAAGAAACTGTCTCACAACGTTTCTCATATTGTCATATACAACTTCTCTGTACGAGCCTCGTAACATTTCAAATAATCGAACGTGGGAATCTAAGAATACTTCCATGTTCTGTTTTCGATACAAATAAGCATACCGAAACCCAGAAGCCGGTGCACTAAATACCGCAAGATAAAACTTCTCTTTTATATTATTTATCATCAATGAAACTTCCCCGAAATCATATTCCAAACGATCTCCAAACTCATATTGTTGTTTAATAAATGTTTCTCTGCTTTGTTTAAGTTCACGAATGTAATTACGAACTGTAGTTTCACCGATATCAAAGTTTTCTTCTTTCAATATTTTATGAATTTGAGTGCCGGATAATTTTTGCTTATGCCATTTGCCAAGCTCTTTCGTCTTTTGTTTCTCAAACTCTAAAAGATCCGAAATTCTCGCCTTAATCTCTGTAGTTAATTTTCTTTTTGACCGATTACTTGAATCATAGTTTTGATTACCGACAATGAGTTCAGTAGCAGATTCTTTTGATACTGATTCATCTTGAGAATTCATTAAATTCTCATTCGCTAGTTCATACTCTCTGTAGATTTTAGATACAGTTTTTCTATCAACGTTAAGTTGTTTTGCAATTTTACGAAACGACATCCCTTTATTTCTTAAGTTAATAATAGAATATCTATCCATTTTGTTAATCATCCTCTCATCCTCCTAAATGTATTATGGCATAGCATTTAGGGTATAAAAATAGTGGACCATAATTCAATTGATGATTCTTGAATTTTGGACCACTTTTAGATTAACAAATACAACTACTCGATTTTGTTCATATCATTATGAAATTGTGTGTATTAAAAGACTGTCAATATTAATAATCATTACAAGAAAAACATGTGAATGACATAAGATGTACGATTTTTGCATTTGTTGAATTAACTTTATGAATAGTCTATACTAATTATAAGAAAACGTTTTCGGAGGTAATTATGAAATTAATGGTTCAGTACTTTGAATGGTACGTTAATAAAGAAGATAACTTATGGATTAAACTAGAAAATGATGCTGATTTACTTAAGGAACTTGGCGTTACACATGTGTGGATGCCACCAGCATATAAAGGTAACGGTGGTGATGCGGACAGTGGGTATGGTGTGTATGACTTGTATGATTTTGGAGAGTTTGATCAAAAAGGAGCTGTTCGTACAAAATACGGTACTAAAGAGGAGTATGAGCAGGCATTGGAGGCATTAGATAAAAGAAATATCTATGCTATCGCGGATATCGTTTTAAATCACAAAATCGGTGCTGATTACACGGAAAAAGTTTTAGCATATGAACATGATGAACTTAAACGTAATGTCATTGTCGAAAAGAAAGAAATAGAAGTATGGACTGGATATCATTTTTGTGCTCGTGAAAATAAATACAGTTCTTTTACATGGAATAAAAAGCATTTTACATCGGTTGATTTTGACAACCTTGAAAAAAGATCTGGTTTGTTTCGCTTTAATGACAAAGAGTGGGTAAGTAATATCGATGAAGAACTGACAAACTATGACTATCTGATGGGTGCTGATGTTGATTTCTCAAATTCAGAAGTTGTTGATCACTACAATGAATGGGGAAATTGGTATATCTCCAATTTCTTAATTGATGGTTTTCGTTTGGATGCAGTCAAACACATTGATTTTAATTTTTTTTCGCAGTGGCTCACAAATATGAGAAAGCATCGAGATTTATTTGTTGTAGGAGAATATTGGTCATCTGAGTTACGCGCATTAAATAATTATCTTTTGGAACCCGAGTTTTCGATGACTTTATT
>JAAYEW010000130.1 GCA_012728555.1 Erysipelothrix sp. | reverse complement strand
TTGTTTACAGACAATAACAGCACAGAGAAGATTGTTCATATGTCGACCAATTCTCAAGAAGAAGAAGCGACCTGGATATCGACCAAAATAATGGATTTAGCGCAATCGATTGATTATCGGAAGATTGCTATTTTGTATCGAAGCAATTATTTATCCCGTGCTATTGAAAAATCATTGTTGATGAATGGTATCCCATATGTTATTTATGGGGGGATTCGTTTCTATGATCGTGCTGAAATTAAAGACACAATGTCTTATTTAAGAATGCTAGTAACAGCTGATGATTTGTCGTTTTTAAGAACGATCAATACCCCAAAACGAGGCTTAGGAGATAAAGCAGTTCAACAAATAATTGAAAAGTCAATTGAAGAAAACTGTAGTTTGTATGAGGCTGCTAAAAATCATCAAATATTTAGTGGTAGCAACCAACTGAAAGTCAGAGCGTATGTAGAATTAATTGAAACACTAAAGTTGAAAGCAGAAACAGAAACGTTAGAAGATTTAATATCGAGTATTTTAGATTTATCAGGGATGCGTCGCAGTTTTGAAGACAATCATGAACAAGATAGACTTGAAAACGTCAAAGAGTTAATTAGTGATGCGAGTTCTTTTATTAAAATGTTTCCGGATGCAACGCTTGAGGATTATTTAGAAACAGTAGCCTTATATGGTGATAAAAACGAAATCATTAACAATGCGGTGT
The DNA here is from genome assembly GCA_012728555.1 of Erysipelothrix sp. Classification (GTDB taxonomy): domain Bacteria; phylum Bacillota_I; class Bacilli_A; order Erysipelotrichales; family Erysipelotrichaceae; genus DUUI01. The sequence goes on along the minus strand of JAAYEW010000130.1, from coordinate 8,672 downwards.
CATTGATGACAATTCATGCTTCTAAAGGACTTGAGTTTGATTATGTCTTTATTGCGAGCATGAATGAAGGGGTTTTCCCAAATGATCGTGCCATGAGTGAAGGCAAAAGAGGGATTGAAGAAGAAAGAAGACTGGCTTATGTTGCGATGACTCGAGCACGTCAACGATTATTTATTAGTGATGCTCAAGGGTTTTCATATGTTTTAGGGAAGGCTCAAACAGCATCGCGTTTTATTGATGAAATCGATAGTGAGGTCATTGAACATCATCGCATTTCTTCCTATGGTCAAGTGATTCAAGCAACCCCTAAAGAAGAGCTACAAGCTTATTTGAGAGGACAGGAAGCAACGATTGCCTCACATTCAACCAAGAAAACAAAGTATAAAAAAGGTGATGTAATTCTTCACACATCGTTTGGTGAAGGAATTATAATAAGCATTGATGATGGGTTTGCGAATGTAGCATTTAATCATCCTTTTGGGATGAAGAAATTAGTGTTGTCGCATCCATCGATTATGAAGAAGGAGAAAACGTATGGTGCTTGATCGGATTAATGAGCTTCGCCAACAACTCGAACAATTGAGTTATGAATACCACGTTTTAGATAAGCCTACTATTAGTGATGAGTCCTATGATTTGTTGTTGCATGAGCTAATTCAATTAGAAAAAGCTCATCCAGAATATTATGATCCTAACTCAATTTCTCAAAAAATTGGTGGAATTGTGAGTTCAAAGTTTAAGAAAGTAAAACACGAAGTCCCTCTTTACTCGTTGTCGAATGCGTTTAATCTAGCTGATTTAGAAGCTTTTGATGCACGTGTTCAACATGAAGTCGGGGTTAGTGATTATGTTCTTGAACTCAAGATTGATGGATTAGCGATGGCAATTGATTATGTCGATGGTCTTTTTACCCAAGCGGTGACGCGAGGCGATGGTCAAGAAGGAGAAGATGTAACTCAAAATGTTAAAACCATTAAGAGCTTACCTTTAAAACTGAAAGATGAATTGACTCTTTCGTTACGGGGTGAAATCTTTATGCCTAAGAAAGCGTTTGAGAAACTGAATCAAGAAAATAGAGAAAAGGGAATCGCTGAGTTTGCGAACTGCCGAAATGCTGCAGCAGGGAGTGTTCGTCAATTAGATTCTTCGATTGCTTCAAAACGGTCGTTGGATGCATTTTGGTATACGTTGGTGAATCCAAAAGCGTATGGTATCCAAACCCAGTGGGAGGCACTGCAACAGATGAAAGCATGGGGATTTAAGACCAATCGTTTTGTCTACCATTGTGAAAGTATTGATGCTGTTTGGAATCAGATTGAAAAAATAGCTCAGATTAAATCATCGTTTGATTTTGATATCGATGGTATGGTGTTGAAGGTCAATGACTTTAACAAGCAACAACAATTGGGATATACCATTAAGGTTCCGAAGTTTGCGATTGCTTACAAATTTCCAGCAGAACTTGCTCAAACGACTGTTTTGGATATTCATTTAACAGTAGGACGAACAGGAAGAATCACTCCGAATGCTAGGTTGTCCCCAGTTATTATTTCGGGGACTACGGTTTCTGCTGCGTCTCTTCATAATGAAGATTACATTAAACAAAAAGATATTCGGGTCAATGATCGCGTTTTAATTCAGAAAGCCGGAGAAATAATTCCTGAAATTGTCAAATCACTTCCAGAATATCGAGATAGTGATTCAAAAGAATATGTCATGGACCGTCATTGTCCAATGTGTCACAGTGAGCTGTATCGAGATGAATTAGAGGCAGATACCTATTGCCTTAATAAAGAATGTCCTGCGGTGATTGTTGAGAGTATTGCTCATTTTGCTTCAAGAAAAGCCATGAATATCGATGGATTGGGGATTGCTAGAGTGACTCAGCTTCATGATGCGAATTTACTGAATCGTGTTGAAGACATCTATTTTTTGAAAGATCATGTTGAGGAGTTGCTGACTCTTGAGAAGTTTGGCCAAAAGTCGGTTGAAAAATTATTAAATGCGATTGAAGCTTCTAAGAAGAATGACTTTGGTGCTTTGTTATTTGGTTTAGGGATTCGTCACATTGGAGAAAAAGCGGCGGACACCTTAGCAAGTTCCTACAAATCGATTGACAAATTGATGGAAACTACTTTTGAAACACTGATAACAACAGAGGATATTGGTGCGATTAGTGCACAATCGGTGATTGATTACTTTGCGGTGAATGAAAATAGAGAATTAATTAAGAGACTGAAAGAAGTCGGTGTCAAGACGATGACACAACAAAGTAAAACGATTCAGAGTGTACTGACTAACAAAACAGTGGTTTTGACGGGAACATTACAAACAATGACGCGCGATGAAGCCATGGAACTGTTAAAGAAACATGACGCAAAAATCTCGTCGTCGGTGTCTAAAAAAACAGATATCGTTATTGCTGGAGACAACGCGGGTTCAAAGTTAAAGAAAGCTGTTGAGCTGGGGGTCCAGGTGTGGGATGAAGCTCGATTGATTAAGGAGGTATCTCAATGAAGAAAGTACTACTTAGTTTGCTTGTAGTGTTGTTATTAGGTGGCTGTTTTTCCCAAGACAATGAGGTGGAAGAAATTCCTGAAGAAGAAGTTGTGACCAATTATACATTTTCTAAAGATGGACAACGCTATGCTTTACGGATTCCGTTTACTCAAAGTCGTCTTAGAATTAATCATGAACGACGGGCTATCTACAAAGAGGATACTTTTGAAATAACGAAACAATTACAAACAATGTCATCGAATTATTTTCCGGTTGATCAGTATTTTATTAGTGAGGGGACTGTGATTAATGAAACATTGTATACCAATTTGTTGCGTTACGAATCGGATACGAATACCAATGGTTTGAATCCGAAGGCTAATCAAGAGTATGAAACTGTGGGTGGTAGAAAAGTTGAACAACCAGTTATTTTAATTGATTTGTTTGAAATGAACTATTATGAATCCAATGCAACAGATGCGAAGTTAAGTGGAATCTCGATTGCTTTAGCAATCAATAAATCAGTAACAACACAGGATGGTATCTCGGATTCTTTGAGTGAACAAGATATGATTACCTATAGTGAGAATGCGGCTCGTAAATTGGTTTCGATTATTCGTCAGTTACCAAACATGAGTCAAGTTCCAATTTTTATTGGTCTTTATTCATTGGAAAAAGCTGATAGCAATCTATCGGGTGGTTTTGTGTCGAGTGCTTACTTCAAATCGACTAGTGGTCAATTTGAACAAGCGAAACAACAATGGATGATGATTCCTTCGACGGCTGCTTCGCGGTTGTTTCCGGAATTTATGACTGAGTTTGAAATTGTAAAGCGTGCGGTTAATGATTTTATTCCTGAAGAACAAGTTGGTTTTGTTGGTAAAGTGCGAGTGATTAATAATGAGATTCACTATCTACAGTTGTCGGTTAACTTGCAGGGAAAGACCTATCTTGAGGTTCAAGGGGTGATTCAATACGTGAAGGAGCTGATGCAACAGCGGTTTGAACAGTTTGAGTTTGAGATCTTGTGTGAAATTAAAGCAGGAAAAGATATAGTTGGTGTAATTAAACAGAAGGGAAATGACGTAACTGTCATCTATTGGTGATTGGATGAAATTAAATAGAGAACAAATAATTAAACTATCAAAGAATTTGATGTTTGAGTTAACTGAGGATGAAATTGATAACATCTTAAAAGAGTTTGAAACATTTAATCATCAAGTGATGGGATTTCAAACCATTGATACAACAGAGGTTGAGCCGATGGTGTATCCCTTTGAGAATCCAACAACATTTCTAAGGGATGATGAAGAAGTTTCTGAATTATCTTTAGAAGCGGTGTTGTTGAATGCGCCAGAAAGTGTTGACGAGTATTTTGTGGTGCCGAAGGTGGTGGACTAATGATGAATTATGATGAAATAATGAAAAGGCTTAGAGACTCTCAACACGATTTAAATGCAGTGGTTACTTTTTATGAGGATGTTGTCTTGCAAGCTGAACAAGCTAAAAATAAGGTGTTAAAAGGAATGCCGATTGTTTTAAAGGACAATGTGAGTACTAAAGGTGTGAAAACAACGGCTAGTTGTAAATTATTGAACAACTATGTGCCTGTTTTTAATGCGACTATTGTTGATAAACTCCAGGAAAGCGGGGCAGTGATCTTAGCGAAAACAGCAATGGACGAATTAGCAATGGGGGGAACAGGGTTAACGGCTTATACGGGTCCTACTAAAAATCCTTATGATGCAACTCGGATTTCTGGTGGGTCATCATCAGGGAGTGCTGCGTTAGTTGGGGCTCATCTGGTTGATGTTGCGATTGGGAGTGATACTGGAGATTCGGTTCGTAAACCGGCTTCGTATTGTGGAGTCGTTGGGTTTAAGCCAACTTATGGTAGAATTTCACGGTATGGTGTTGTGGCGTATGCCAGTTCACTGGATCATGTTGGTATCTTTAGTAATACTGTCGCTCAAAGTGCTGAGTTGTTGAGTGTTTTACAGGGTCGAGATGATAAGGATTTAACCTCTTTAATGAGTCCTGTAGAAGATTTGAGTGATTTATCGCTGGATCTTAAAGGTAAGACGATTGGGATTATTAAGGAGATTCAAGAAGCAAAATCGGATAATGCCCTTAAGCTTCAATTTAATGATTTTTTGAAGCAGCTTGAAGCACAAGGGGCCATGATCAAGGAGGTTTCTTTGGATCGGCAACTGCTTGAACAGATGTATGCAGTTTACTATATTGTTGCGAATTGTGAAGCAACGGCGAATCACGCAAGTCTGGATGGAATTCGTTTTGGTGAACGAGTGAATGCAGACTCTTACCAAGAGATTATGACAAAGACTCGGACTCAAGGGTTTGGTGAATTGTTAAAGAGACGGTTTGTTATTGGGGCGTATGGTTTGGATGATGTTCATCAAGAAGAAGTGTTTCAGAAGGCTCAAAAGATTCGTCGCTTGATTGTTGAAGCGTATGATAAAGCACTGAGTGAAGTTGATATCGTGTTGACTTTGGCGAGTGATACGGTTGCGCCTAAGGCTACTGAACTTAAGAATCATCAATCGTTGGATGAAATGATTTCTGAGAATCACTTAGTGTTAGATAACTTTGCGGGTTATCCAAGTATTACGATTCCTTTAGGGTTTGATGAGGGGTTGCCGTTTGGTATTAATCTGGCAGCTAGGAAACTTGAGGATAAAAAAGTACTAGCGTTTGCGAGTGCGTTTGAGAAATTGATTGCGTTTAGTGAGTTAGAGAAGGGAGTAAATCCATGGATTATGAAGTAACAATTGGTATAGAGATTCATTGTGAATTGAAGACAACTTCTAAGATGTTTACTCCAAGTAAAGTGAGTTTTAATGATCGTGCGAACACTCATGTGAGTGAAGTGGATTTGGCGTTTCCGGGAGTTCTTCCGACGATTAATAAAAAGGCTGTTGAATATTCACTGATGGTGTGTCATGCCTTGTCTATGGAAATTGATCCGTTGTTACGATTTGATCGTAAGAATTATTTTTATACTGATTTACCAAAAGGGTATCAAATTACACAACAATTTTATCCACTTGGAAAAAATGGTCAGTTAGTGTTAGAAGATGGAAAAACTATCAATATTACGCGTTTGCATATGGAAGAGGATACAGCGAAACAATTTCATCGTGAAAATCAGACCTTGATTGATTTTAATCGAGCAGGGGTTCCATTGATTGAGATTGTGAGTGAACCTGAGATTCATAGTGCTAAAGAGGCAGCGATGTATGTGAGTTCGCTTCGTCAACTGCTTCTGTATTTGGATGTATCAGATGTCAAAATGGAAGAGGGTTCTTTACGGTGTGATGTCAATATTTCGCTGGCGAGACCCAATGAACCATTAGGTACGAAAGTAGAGATTAAGAACTTAAATTCAATTAACAATATTCAGAAGGCGATTGAGTGTGAAATTGCTCGTCAAACTGAACTTTTGGATAAAGGGGAAAGAATTGATCAAGCGACTCGTCGTTTTGATGAGTCGTTACAACAGACTGTTGAAATGAGGAAGAAAGAAGGGGTTGTGGATTATCGCTATTTCCCTGATCCTAACCTTGTTCCGATTCAGCTTGATCAACAATGGATTGATGACATTCAAAACAATCTAGTTGAACTGCCACAACAGCGACGTGAACGCTACCTCTGTTTAGGTCTTGATGGAGTGAATGCGAATATATTAGTGAATAATAAGTCGTTGTCTGATTTTTATGATGCGGTTGTTTCGCAGTCGAGTGATCCGCTTCAAAGTGCCAATTACTTAATTTCTGAGGTTTTGAGTTTAGTGGAGAAAGATGCAGTTGTGTCGGATGTGTTTGATGCTTGTGAGATTGCGACATTGTTGAAGCTTTTGAAGGACAATACGTTATCGAGTAAACAGTCGAAGCAAGTTCTTCCTGAGTTGGTTAATAAGCATAAGCGGGTTGAACAAGTGATGAAGGAAAAGAACTTGGTGCAGATAAGTGATCCTGAACTGATTTTGAGATGGATTGAGGATATTTTAGAGAAGAATCCTCAAGTAATTACTGATTTTAAGAATGGTAAGGACAATTCGGTGAAGTTTGTGATGGGTCAAGTGATGAAGGTGTCCAAGGGTCAGGCGAATCCGGCTCTGTCAAATCAATTAGTGATTAAGACATTGCAATCAAAATAATGTATAATGCAAGCGTGAGGATGTGAAATTATGTCTGAGAAAAATGTTAAAACAAAAAAACAAAAAAAAGCACCTTCTAATCAAGGTGGAAAATATTCATTACTGATTATTTTTGTAATGGTGGTTTTAATTGCGATTCCATCGTTTTTGGTTGGGTCGATTATCTATGATTCGTACATGAAAACTGGGGTGCCAACGGTTGGTCAACGGTTTGAGACTGATCTAGTGAATAAGATTTCAAAAGACAATTTAAAACAGCTTGAGAGTTCTCTTGGGACGGTTGACAATGTTGAAAGCGTGAGTGTAGAGTTACAATCAGCGACGTTAAAGGTGTATGTGAATGTAGAGGATTCTTTTGAGAAAGAAGGGTATCCTGATTTAACCAAGCAGGTTTATGATCAACTTGCGACTATTTTGTCGATAGAAAAATATTTTACGTCTTCTGGTAATGTGAAGAACTATGACTTGGAGATTACTGTTTTTCAAAACAGTTCTAAACTTTCGAAGGAAACAGGACCTTATTTTGTTTTACTGAAGAATGCTCCGATGCCTGAGCCTAAAGTTTATAATTATGGTGATCCTTTAAATCCAGAACTTGTAAAAAACTTGTTTGCAGAGGATGTAGACTTACCGGATGGTTCGAATCCTTCCTCGGATGAGAATCCGGATGGAAATTAAAAAATCAATGACGTTTACAACTGAATGTGTGGATATGACCAGCTCAGCCTTAGGAGTGTGTAAGGTTGAGTCTTTTCCTGTTTTTGTGAGCAATATGCTTGTGGGGGAACAAGGGGATGTCTTAATTCTTAAGAAGTTGTCGAAATATGGTTTTGGTAAACTGGTGAATCTAACTAAGTCTAGTTCGCATCGTCAAGAGCCAAGATGTCCACTATTTTTGAAGTGTGGTGGTTGTCAAACGATGCATCTGTCTGGAGCACATCAATTGGAGTTTAAGCGAAATCAAGTAAGTAATGATTTGAAAAGAAATGGGAATCTTGAGGTTGAGGTTAGTCCTGTGATTGGGATGGATCACCCTTATTTTTATCGGAATAAAGTGATGATTCCTGTGTCTTTTGATCCTTTTGAGGCTGGGTTTTATCGGGTAAATTCTCATTCAATTGTCGATATGGATACTTGTTTTATCCAACATCCACTGTTGAATACGATTTATCAATCGGTTAAAGAGTTTATCAAGGAGCATCAGGAGACGTCGGTTCAGACGATTGTTTTGAGAATTGGTCAGAACACTCAGGAAGTTATGGTAACGTTGGCGATTAATCAATTAGGGTTAAAGCATGAAGAGCAGTTTGTGAAGGTGATGAGTGAGTCTTTTCCAGAAATTAAGAGTATGTGGTTGAATCTGCATGATCAACCGTCCAATACAGTGCTTTCGAGGAACTCGCGTTTAATTTATGGTTCCAAAACGATTACTGAGCGACTTCATGATTTAAAGTTTTCGATTTCTTTGAATTCTTTTTTTCAGGTGAATACGACACAGACTGAAATTTTGTATGAAACTGCGATTCGTTTAGCGAGTTTGAATCATGAGGATACGGTATTGGATCTCTATTGTGGGGTTGGTACGATTGCGCTATTTTTATCACGGTTTGTGAAGCGAGTGATTGGTGTTGATATTGTTGAATCAGCGATTGAGGATGCGACAAAGAATGCCGCATTGAATGGAATTGATACGGTTGAGTTTGTGTGTCAAGATGCGACTGAATACATTAAGAGTTTAAAAGATAGCCATGAAGTTATTGATGCAGTGTTTGTTGATCCTCCTCGTAAGGGGTTATCTCAACAAGGAATTGAAGACTTGTTGCTGTTAAAGGCGAAGCAGATTGTTTATATTTCGTGTAATCCTCAAACGTTGGGGAGGGATTTAAAGCACTTGAGTACTGAGTACACTATTGATGTGGTTCAGCCTGTGGATCTGTTTCCGTGGACGAGTCACGTTGAGACGGTAGTATTGATGTCAAGGGTAGATAAGTAAGAG
>JAAYEW010000129.1 GCA_012728555.1 Erysipelothrix sp. | reverse complement strand
TGCTCTGCTTTCCAACCTAATAATTCATTTGCTAATGAAGGATCCGCAAAACAGGTAGAGACATCTCCTGGACGGCGTTTTACAATTTTGTAAGGTAGTGATTTTTCGCTCGCTTTTTCAAAAGCATGAACTAGATCAAGTACAGAGTAACCAACCCCGGTTCCTAAATTAATGGTATAGACACCTTCGTGGTTGTTTAAAAAATCTAGGGCTTTTAGATGGCCAATTGCTAAATCAACTACATGTATATAATCTCTAACACCAGTCCCGTCATGAGTATCGTAGTCGTTTCCATAGATAGAAAGTTGTGGAAGTTTTCCAACAGCTACTTGGGTTATGTAAGGCATTAAATTATTAGGAATACCTTCTGGATCTTCTCCGATTAATCCAGATTCATGAGCTCCAATCGGGTTAAAATACCTTAAGAGCGCAATGCTCATTGTGTTATCAGCATACCCACAATCTCGTAGAATTTGTTCATTCATTAATTTAGTGTAACCATAAGGATTGGTTGCTGCTGTTGGTAAATCTTCTTTCAACGGGGATTGATTATGCATCCCATAGACCGTAGCGGATGATGAAAAGACAATCTTTTTTACATTGAATTTGTTCATTACTTTTAAAACAGTGATTAAGCCTTGTAAATTATTGTAATAATAATCAAGCGGTTTACTTACAGATTCACCGACAGCTTTAAATGCTGCAAAATGAATGACTGAATCGATGGATTCTTTTTGAAAGACTTCTGATAATTTTTCTTCATCTAGAACATTGACTTGATAAAACGTCGGACGTATATTGGTGATGGCTTCGATCCGATTCAGAACTTCAGGTTTTGAATTCGAGTAGTCATCGACAATAATAACTTCTTTTTGTTGATTTAATAGTTCTACTACGGTGTGGGAACCAATGTATCCACATCCTCCAGTGACAAGAATTGACATAATTTTCCTCCAATAAGTTAATTATACCATTTGATTCAACAATTTGTTACTTTAAAGAGTAGTTTCTTAGTGCTATAATAACTTAGCGAAAAGGTGGTGTATTTATGGGAAGACATTATGAGGTACGAGCTGCATCGATGCAAAAGACAGCGAATGCCAAAGCAAAGGTCTATTCAAGATTTGGTAAAGAAATATATTTAGCGGCAAAGGCGGGGTTGCCTGACCCAGAAATGAATGTTACATTAAAGCGAGTGATTGCTCAAGCGAAAAGTAATCAGGTACCAGCCGATGTCATCAGTCGTGCGATTGATAAAGCAAAGGGTGGGTCAACCGATAATTATGATTCAGCTCGTTACGAAGGTTTTGGTCCAGGGCAATCAACAATTATTGTTGACTGTTTAACAGATAATGTGAATCGTACTATAGCGGATGTGCGAACAGCATTTAACCGAGCTAAAGCTAAAATTGGTGTAAATGGTTCTGTTTCTTTTATGTATGATCATGTTGGACTTTTTGTTTTTGATACTCAAGATTCAGAAAAAATATTAGAGTCACTTCTCGAAAATGAAATCGATGTCATTGATCTCGAAGAAGATGAACACATCAATTTAACAGTTGCTCCTAATCAATTCCATGAAGCAAGAGATGTTTTAGATACTGTTTTAGGTGAAAATGTTGAGTATTTGGTGAATGAGATTACACTTCTTCCACAATCAACATGTAGCTTAGATAATCCAGAAGAACGTGAACTTTTTGTTAAACTCATTACCATGTTAGAAGATGTAGATGATGTTCAAAACGTTTATCACAATGTAGAGAATGTCTGACAACTATAATTTTGTTAGTGAAGGATATTCAAAAAATGTCTTATTGTTTGGTGAAAAGATTTGTCAATATGAGTGGTTAGATTTAGGTAGAGAAGTCGAAATCTATTTGAAAGCACACAAAAAAATAATCACTGCATCTGTTTATCAAGTTCAGATACGACTGGATTACTATCAATTTGCAGCGATTGAATACTCTGATGACTTTTGGATGTTTTTTACTCTAGGATCATAATTTTATTGACTTCCTTTTTTAGGAGGTCTTTTTCTTTACTAATTAAGGAGTAGATTGCTGTCGCGTTCACTTCGATTGAAAAATAATCTTTGGGAATATCTTGTGCTTTTGTTTTTATGGTTAGTTTCGTTTCTTTAATATATTCTCTTCCTTTTTTAGTAAAACCTAAAACACGTAAATGATTCAGTTCACCCAAAGATAAAACTTGCTCTTGAGTGTGATTTAACAATATGTGCATCAAGATTCTTTGGATTCTTGATTTCGAATACCGTCTGGAAACACAACTATCAAGAAATTCATCATAGGTAGGACATTCAAGAGCATGTTTCTTAAATTTATTTTCAATTCCTTCACTAACCATAAATATCTTCGATAATTCTTGGGATGTCGAACTAATGAGCCTATATCGAATTAGTGAATAAAAATCAGAAATTTGAACAGCATTCTCTAAAGAAACCAGAGATTGTTCTAAAGCTTTAGGGTCATCGCGATTTTGGCGAATAGCACTTGCTGATAATAATGTATCTGCTAAATCCTTAGAATGATACTGATTGGTTCTTTGAATGCTATAAGGTGTGATTGATGTCTCTTTCAATGCACGAAGATAACTTATAGCTAGGATATCGTTTGGAAAAAGTCGGTCATCACTGAGCGATAATGCGCTAGCATAACTTTCTCCTTGTTCTAGTTTTTCTCTAAAATGATTAAGGTTCACACTCATTTCAGAGATTTCTTGTAGGGTGTCTAGATCATTGGATTCAGAGCCAAAACAAACACAGTCTACTTTTGCTAGCTGTAGCAATTTGATTGCTTGTTGACCAAAGATGTCAGCTGCTTGTAACGAAAATATCGTTGGTAATTCAATGACAATATCGACTCCATTTTTCAAAGCGGCTTCGGTTCTAAGAAACTTAGAAACAATTGCTGGTTCACCACGTTGAACAAAATTAGCAGACATTACTCCAATGATAATATCGGAATGTGTAACTAATTTTGCTTGTTGGATGTGATAGGTATGTCCCCAATGCATTGGGTTATATTCGATAACAATGCCGCATGCTTTCATAAAAGTATTCTAGCACAGTTTGTTTATATTAAGAAAACTTTTTAACTACATTGTCACAGTGGTTAGAATGTCAACATCATTGACAAGATCGACTTTGTAACCTATAATTTAGAACGATTAGAAACAGGGTGAATGTATGAAATTTTATCGTCGTGATTTAATTAGTCAATCTAATGAGTCAATTATGGTGAATGAGTCACTTTCGTTTGATTTATCAGATTTCAAAGGCAATTTATCTGGTCTAAGGGACTTGAAGAATGTTTCTATATTTGGTAAAATATTGTTCGACTTATCGTTAGATCGTATTTTTACTGATTTGATGATTAAGGGAGAGATGGTTGTGGGCTGTGCCATTACAAATGAAGATGTGACAGTACCATTTGAAACACCTTTTGATGATGTTTATAGTTTTGTATCAGCCAATGATCCAGAAGAAGACATTATTGAAGTAAAGACGGATTTTGTTGATTTGTCCTATGGAATCTTTCAATCGATCTTGTTTGAGGTTCCGATCAAAGTAGTTAAACCTGGACTAAAGGAATATCCTAAAGGCAATGGTTGGGAAGTATTAAAAGAAGAAGACTTTGATCAACGTGAGAAACCAATTGATCCACGACTTGAAAAACTGAAAGAATTCATTGTGAAGTAATTGGAGGTGAAAACACATGGCAGTTCCTAAGAGAAGAACGAGTAAGGCAGCTAAAAACAAACGCCGGACTCACTATAAATTAGCTACAGTGACTATTGTTAAAGATAAGGCAACTGGTGAATATCACCGTCCTCATCACGAAGTTAGTACTGAAGGGAAATTTAGAGCAAAGTAAAGACTTCTTAAAGAGGTCTTTTTTTGTTAAGATATGTACATGAAGAAAAGAACAATGGTTGTTTTTGTAACAGTAGTGCTTATTAGTTTGTTTACAGCTTTTAAACAAATTCATGCACAAACGATTGTCGAAATGAATAAGGATGTCATCTTGCATATGAAAAAAGCAGAGGTGCTAGACTTATCTTTTAAGATTGAAAAAAACAATGTTCTTCAAGCCTATAATATATCGAACTTAGAAATTCAAAATAGCAATCAAGACGTTGTTCAGCTAACTAATAACCAATTAGTTGCTCTTAATTATGGAACTTCCATCTTCAGAGCCAGAGATCGATCAGGCAATACATTACGAATTACGGTTCATGTTTTCGATAGTGTTGTTGTAAAAAACACGAGTGTGCAATTAGATATAGGAGAACCGGTAACTCTGAATGTTGGGACTCAACCTGAAGCCAACCTAGTGGGATTTCGACCAACTTTCTTTTCAAATAATACAATTATTGCGGACGTAAACAGCGATGGTGTCGTGATTGGAAAGTCAATTGGCGTCACGACAATTACTGTAGATTTTTTAGGTGTCAAAACAGCGATTAGTGTTGAAGTGATTGATCGTCCTGACTTTCGATTTATAAACAATACCTTAGACATTAACGTGGATGCTTCGACATCGCTTCAATATGAACTATCTTTATTTAATAATGAGGACAAAAGGATAGAGTGGCGAAGCAGTAATCCAAAAATTGTGACAGTTGATTCTAGAGGAGGAATTTTTGGTGTCAAAGAAGGATCGGCCGATATCATCGCTAGAGTTAATAATTTTGACTACATTTTAAAAGTTACGGTTATTTCTTCAATTCTTGATTTAAGAATTACGAATCCTACTATGAGCCTAAATGTCAATGAAAAAAAAGAAATTAATTATCAAGTCATTCCGAGTGCTTATCAAGAAACTCCTGTCATTTGGGAAAGTACTAAACCTTCTGTAGCGACAATTAACAATGGGGTAGTACACGCAATCAGTGCTGGTGAGACAACAATCATTGCTAGAATTAACAATATTGTGAAAGAATTGAAGGTAACTGTCAATATTCCTTTGGATGGAATTGTACTCACCCCTAGAACTCAAACCATTAAACAAGGGCAACGAGTCACCTTGCAGTTAAACTCGCTGCCATCAAATGCTACTGAAATCTTAGCACCAATTTATAGCAGTTCCAACAACGAGGTCGCGACAGTTGATGCATTTGGTAATGTAACGGGGATCGCTCCGGGACGAGCGATAATCTTTGTTCAACATAAAAACTACAATGCATCCAGTACAATCGATGTTGAGTTTTACGAAAATGAAGAAGGGTTAAAAACAATTAGTGGTACATTGCGAAACTCTTACGTAATATTTGATACAAGAGGGATTCAAAATCTTGAAGAATTCATCCTTCAAATTCCATATTATCCACTGTTGTTTAACAGCATTAACCCTAAAGTGAATGTCATATTAAACGAAGTAGGAAGTTTAGAAAAATTATTGGTGAATCGAATAGAACTCTCACCTGAATACTCTGGAAAATCGTTTGAGCTTGAATTTATTGATAGCCAAGAGAAACCAATCGTTACCTATCAATTTAAAAGTTATTTAGCGAGTCAAAACAATTCCATTTTTCCTCAGTTTTCTTACATAGAGAGTCCCTTTACCAATCTTAAATCCAATATGTACGAATTAGAACTACCGGTATTCTTGAGTGCATCAGACAAGTTAACAATCTATCTCGATCAAAATGTTTTTAATAATCCACTAAAAGTCTATGTCGAACAATTTAGAGGACGAGTCACTTTATATAGTACCAATGTAATAGAAGTTAGTGACAATTCTGTCATAACTGTTGACTCTTTAGAAGTTGGGAAGTATTATTTGAATGATCAAAATCCTGAATCACCACTTTTAATTATTACTTTGGTACTTTTAGGGGTTACATTACTTTTTGTTTTATCAATCGTAGTCAATAAAGTAACCAACTTCTTAAGGAAAAATGAAATAGAAACGAGGATTGACAATGACTCAATCAACTACAGTCAACAAAAAAACAAAAAAGAAACCGAGTAAACAAACACTATTGGCATTTGATCTTGTTATAGTAATTTCATCACTTCTCTATATCTTAGCTGATTTTTACAATGATGTTTTTCCGTGGAAAATAACTGTAATAGCACTTTTAATAGTAATTATTTTAGCTGCTATTGGATTGCTTGTAAAAAACCGCTTTGTCAAAGGATTAGTCATATTCTTAATCTTGATGATGTCATTTATGCAATTTTATACAAGAAACGGGATTGATCGCTTAATAAATAAAGAAAACAAAGAATCGCATACAGTATCGATTATTGTTACAAAGGATTCGAGTTACACAACCATTAAAGATGTGAGTGACAAAACATTTATTAAAAGTGATCTATTGCTTCCTGCACTAATGAATGAAGTCGAAAAAGAACTTGAAAATGAAATTGTTATTAAGAGTTTTGAAAGTCAGCCTGATGAAATTTCAGCAGTCAATGCCTTATTTAAGGATAACACGAAAGTTTTAATTCTTGATGAAGCGATGCGTAGCTTTGTATCTGATGTAATCCCAGATTTTGATGATAAAACGATTGTTTTAAAATCTATCAAGTTAGATATTGAAAAACCGGTTGAAGATGATGAACCCGTACACCCTGATCCAATTGATGTTCCAAAAGATCCTGAAGCACCAGAGCCTGCACCAGGGGAAGATCCCGAATTTGTTTATCCTGATAATGGTTCATTCACTTTGTTAATCAGTGGTATCGATGTAACAGGTCCTGTTTCTACTGTTTCTCGTAGTGATGTTAATATCTTAATGACTTTAAATCCAAATACTCGACAAGTGTTAACAACCTCGATTCCTAGAGATACATTTTTACCGATCTCGTGTTTTGATAATGCCAAAGATAAATTGACTCATGCTGGTATTCGTGGAGTTTCTTGTACTCAAAAAACGCTAGCGAACTATTTAGGTGTCAGAATTGATTATTACATGAAAGTCAACTTCACCTCAGTTGTCAAAATAATGGATGTTGTCGGTAATGTCGATGTTTATTCTCACTATACATTTATAGGACATGAAGGCACTCGTTTTGTTAAAGGAATGAACAATGTCAATGGAAAACAAGCGTTAGAATTTGCGCGTACTAGAAAAACAGTTCAAGGAGGAGACCTTACTAGAGGTATTCATCAACAAGAGTTAATCAAAGCTGTCTTTAACAAAATGATGTCTCCAGCAAACATATTAAGGGTTGAAGGAATAATTAATAGTGTTTCTCGTTCGATTGATACAAATATTAGTCCGCGCGTTATTTCAAGCATTATTTCTAATCAGTTAAATAATGGGGGTAGTTGGGACTTTAACACCATGAGCCTAACAGGCAGTGATGGTATGAGAACGACGTATCTTTATCCTCGACAAAAACTTTATATTATGTATCCAAATAATGATTCAAGATCTCTAATTCGAACAAGCATCCTTGACTTAAGAAAATAGTGGTTTAGGCTGAGATGATTTCTCAGTCTTTATTTTGGGAGTAGAATTAACACTTCTTTATCGATTTTGTTAAAAATGTGGTAGAGTTATACAGAAGGTAGGTATTTATGGTAATAGAATATTTTAAGAAAATTAGTCAAATTCCAAGAGCTTCATTTCAAGAAGAAAAAATAGCAGATTATTTAGTATCGTTTGCCAATGAAAGAGAATTAGTTGTTTATCGAGATGAGATGCACAATGTCATCATCTATAAAGCCGCTAGCGAAGGGTATGAAGACCATGCACCAATCATGTTACAAGGACATACGGATATGGTTGCTGAGAAAAATGCAGATAGTCTTCACGACTTTGAAAAAGACCCGATTGAGATCATTGAAAAAGATGGATGGTTTCATGCCAACAAAACAACGTTAGGTGCCGATGATGGTGTAGCTGTAGCTTACATGCTGGCAGTGTTAGATGACAAGTCTTTAAAACACCCACCTTTAGAGTGTGTTTTTACTGTTCAAGAAGAAGTTGGCTTAAATGGTGCCATCAATTTAGATTTTTCGAAATTACGTGCAACCCGCTTAATTGGGCTAGATAGCTCTGGTGAGTATCGTACAACCATCTCTAGTTCTGGGGGAACTCGAGGGGAAATAAACTATCCGATTAAGTATGAAAAAACTCTCAAAACACGAATGACGATTCAAGTTAGAGGGCTGCTTGGAGGCCATTCAGGGGCTGATATTGACAAAGAAAAAGCAAACGCTATAAAACTTGCTGCAGATGTCTTATCGTTATTGTTAGAGGATTTTGATATTGGTTTTTCATCTATTCATGGTGGACTTAAAGAGAACGCAATTCCTAGAGAATGTGACCTAATACTTGGTATGCGTGGCGACCAGGCGGATGAAATCTTAGAAAAACTAGCCGATATCGAAAAACAAATTCAGGGTGTTTATCAAATTTCTGACCCTCAAATTTCAATTAAAGGAATTATCGAACAAAAAGATACCTATGTTCTTAATGGTTTTGCTTCGAAAGAATTCTCTAGTTTATTGTCTTTATTACCTTATGGTTATTTTCATAAGAGTATGGTTATAGATGATCTTGTGGTTCATTCAATGAATATTGGAACAGTTAGAACAAAGGAAGACAAGATTACTGTAGCAATTTCAATTCGTTCTCCACAACCTTATTTGTTAAACTCAACCAAAAGACAAGTCGATATGATTTGTGATTTATGTAATGCGGAATCAAGTTATCATTCAGGATATCCTGGTTGGGACTATGACCCAAACAGTACCTTGAGAAAAACGCTTGAAGAAGCATTTAAAGAGCAATATGGATATGACATAAAACTGGAAGCAACCCATGGAGGTCTAGAGCTTGGAATCTTTAAAGGAAATATTCCAGACTGTGATATCGTTGCTTTTGGGCCGATTATGCATGATATACATACACCCAACGAACGACTTGATATTGAGTCTTTCAAAAGAACCTATGAATTACTGAAAAACCTATTAAGAAAACTTTAACAAGTTTTGTGTGAAAAGGAGACTCAATGAAAAACGTAAAACTGGCATTCTTGGATGTTGTATTTATTGTGTTAGCATTTATCAGTGCTCAATTCTTAAAATTTGGAGCAGTCGCTCTAAGAGAATATTCTGAACTTTACAGTCTCACATTACTTGTGTTAATTGTGACACATCTGTTTGTATACTATTTGCTTGGTTTATATAAAAGAATTTGGGAAGTCGCTGGTTTAACTGACTATGTTTTAATTGTATTTGCGTCCATTGCGACTGGTGTTATTTCGTTTGTTGTTAGTACGCTACCTCAATTCAATGTCGCACTGACAACTTTAATTATTTTCGAAATTATCTTGTTTTTATTTATTTTAACAAGTCGTTTTTCATTTAGAATCTTTAATCGCTTAGTTAGTGGCAAAGTAAAACCTCGCGTTGGTAGATTAAAGAGGGTCTTAATTATCGGAGCAGGCGATGCTGCAACGATGGTCTTAAAAGAAATCGAAAAGACTCCTGCTTTAAATCTAGACGTTCTAGGGTTGATTGATGACAATCCAAACAAACTAGGCATGAAGGTTCGAGGAATCCACGTGATTGGATCACGAAAAGATATTCAATCCATTGTAGAGAAAAGAGGAGTTGAAGAAGTAATTTTTGCGATTCCAAGCATGTCAGAAAGTGACAAGATTGAATTACTGAATTTAATTAGTGAAACAAAAGTTAAAGTCAAAACTATGCCTGGTATTTACGAGATTGTTAATAAAGGAATGAATATTTCGTCACTAAGAGAAATTGAAATATCTGACTTATTAGGAAGAAAAGAAATTTCACAAAACATCGATGAGATTTCTCATTACATCAAAAACAAAGTTGTTCTAGTGACGGGTGGTGGTGGATCAATTGGAAGTGAGCTGTGTCGTCAAATTGCTACATTTTCTCCAAAAAAACTCGTTATTTTGGATATTTATGAAAATACCACTTATGACATACAACTCGAACTCAAAAGAAATTTTCCACTATTAAATCTTGATGTCATTATTTGCTCGGTACGAGATAATCACAAAATTAACGAAGTCTTTTTAGAAATCAAACCAGACATCATCTTTCATGCTGCAGCCCATAAACATGTGCCATTGATGGAACGTTCTCCTGCAGAAGCAATTAAGAATAATGTCTTTGGAACAATTAATGTTGCTAAGGCAGCCATCGAGCACGGGACTCAAAAGTTTATTTTCATTTCAACGGATAAAGCTGTGAATCCTACTAATATCATGGGAGCTTCTAAGAGGCTTTGTGAAATGATTATTCAGACATTTAATCAATATTCGGATTCAACCGAATTTGTAGCAGTCCGTTTTGGAAATGTTTTAGGATCCAATGGTTCTGTCATACCAGTTTTTAAAAAGCAAATTGAAAAAGGAGGACCAGTAACGGTTACTCATAAAGATATCACCCGATATTTTATGACAATCCCTGAAGCTGTGTCATTGGTTCTTCAAGCTGGATATTACGCTAGAGGTGGAGAAATTTTTATTCTCGACATGGGACAACCAGTTAAGATTTATGATTTAGCAGTGAATATGATTAAACTATCTGGTTTTGAACCGAATGTAGATATTAAGATAGAGCTTACTGGCTTAAGGCCAGGTGAAAAATTATATGAAGAACTTTTGATGGATGAAGAAGGGATTCAAGACACCCCTAACCACTTAATTCATATCGGTAAACCAATTGAAATAAATGTTGAGAAATTTAAGCAACAACTTGAACATTTGCATCAAGTGATTGTAAACCATGAAGACAATCCGGATTTTATCAAAAAAGAAGTTTCAAAAATAGTCACAACCTATCAAATTGAAAGTTAATTTATTCAGAGGCAACTGATCAAGAGATTTACCTGCTTTTTCTCTGACCTCTTTTATTTAATTACCATTGTTTAATACTATAATACACGTTGATATATTTGTTTAAGGAGATTTTAATGAAAAAAGCATCGATATTAGTTATGATAGCAACAGTTGCAAGTAAATTAATTGGTTTTGTTAGAGATACATTTTTAGCAAGACTTTACGGAGATGGACCAGTTGCCAGTGCTTTTGTTTATGCTTATAGTCTACCTTCTCAAGTATTCTCAGTAGTTGTTGCTGCCTTTGTGACAGGGTTTATTCCAATGTTTACACGCATTGAACAAGAAGAAGGGACAGAAAGAGCAAACAAATTCACTAGCAATATCGTGAATGTCATGTTCATTATCGCTTTAGTTGTCTCGTCATTCATATTTTTGTTTACGGAGTCAGTGGTTGGTTTCTTATTACCAAAAGCAAAACCAGAAGTATTAGTTTATATCTTGCCTTTTTTAAAAGTATCAATTTTCTCGTTAATGTTCACCTGTATTGTCCAAATTATGACAGGTTTTTTACAAGTTAGAAAAGCATATGTCGTTCCAATGTTGATGGGATTTCCATTAAACTTTGCGTTAATTGGCGCAATGTATTTATCGAAATCCTTAGGTGAGCAGTGGTTATCTTACGGAATCTTATCTGCATATGTCATTCAAGCATTCTTAATCTTAGGGTTTGCGTGGTTAAAGGGTTATAAGTATACGTTTCACATTGATCTTAAAGATAAACATATGCGAAGAATGCTATATTTAGCAGTTCCACTCATTATTGGCAGTGCTTCAGCGACCATTGGTAATATGTTTAATCAAAGTATAGTTTCTGGCTTTGATGGAGGACTTGCTTTATTGAACTATAGTTCTCGCGTAGGAAATATTGTTGAAAGTATTTTTGCGTTATCAATTACATCGGTCATGTATCCTTCAATATCAAAAGCAATTGCGATGGGGCGCAAGAAAGAAGCACAAGACGAGTTTAGTAAATCGCTTGTTTCAATGTTGGTGTTTGTTATCCCTAGTGCCATTGGTTTGTTTTTATTAGCTAGACCAATCATTATCTTTATTTATTATAAAGGTGCATTTACAATGGATAGTGTCAATGCTCTGACACCCGTTTTAAGAAACTACTCACTGGCCATTATCTCAGTAACAATTTATAATTTGTGTATCAAGGTATTCTATTCATTTCAAGATAACAAAACACCGATGTTTTTGTCGATTATTGTTATCTCTATCCAAATTACAATGAATTACTTGTTAAGTTCATTCTTAGGTGTGTCAGGAGTTACCTTAGCGATCGCAATTGCTTACTTTGTAGGTGTAGCACTGGTTTGGTGGCGACTAAGTTACAAGTTTACAAACTTTAAGTTCAAGAAATTTTTCCGTCAAATTTTGAAAGTGTTTATAGCAGGATTAGTAATGGGGCTTGTTGTGTTTATTGCCTTTAGGGTCCTAAACCTCAAATTTGGAAATACCTTGTCATTAATGATCACTATCGTGATCGCTGTAGTCGCCTATATAGCAACAGTTGTCTTTTTGCGGGTGGAAGCGGTAGAAGATTTACTTGGTGGATTTAGAAGAAAATTTGGAAGATAGTTATGGAAGAAAAGACTTTCTCAAGACGTTTTTTATATGCATTTAGTATAATCGAGTCAGTTTTTAAGTCGTGGAACGATTCAAAGAACAATATTAGTTTCTCAAATTACGTTCATCGTTATTCAAAAAGAAACGATATCATTCGGCAATATCGTGATAATTTATTAGAGTATTCACAACTAAGAAACGCAATTGTACATGATCGAGCAGGGAATAATTCAGTAATTGCGGAGCCGCATGAAAGTGTTGTTAAAGAAATAGAACACATCGCAAAAATGTTAACAAAACCACCGTTAATCAAAGATATTCCTTTAAAAGATATCGTGGTGTGTCAAATTGATGATGATTTCAGTTCTGTGTTAAAAAAGATGAGTGAGCATGGATTTTCTCAAATGCCAGTACTCGATGGTGTTATGGTTGTCAATGTTTTAGATAGCTCAATGGCACTTCACTATCTTTACAATCATGTCAATGAAAACAATCAAATTGACCTAAAATATGTTAAAGTAAGAGATGTTGTAGAAATGGATCGTACAGAACACTTTAAATTAGTGTATGAAGATGAAACTATCCACGATGTCATTAGTCTTTTTCAAGTTCAACAAGAAAAAGGAAGTGCCTTAAGAGCCATTGTTGTGTTAAACAACGAATCAAGAAGAAAGGGGCCTATTGCAATTATAACGGTAAAGGATTTGCCAAAACTGTTGTCATATATCCAATAGGAATAATCACGATGAATAGTAATTACTTTGTATTAAAAAATCACTCGTTACAGAGATTCCATACATTTAGACTCGATGTTATCGCATCAATAATAATTTTACCGTTAACGAAAAAAGGACTTATTAGTGCTTTAAGAGATTATAGTGATCGTAAATTTATCATTATTGGTAATGGTTCAAACATGATTTTTAAACAAACAAGTTATGATGAATCAACGGTTTTCATTGTTACAACCATGATTGATAAAATTCAAATAAATGGAGATCAACTGTATGTTCAAGCAGGCGTTACCTTGAATAAACTTGCTTGGTTTACATGTGAAAACTCTATCGATGGGTATGCTTTCTGCGAAGATATACCAGGAACCCTTGGTGGAGCTCTAATGATGAATGCAGGGCAATGGCAATACACTATCGGACAGTATGTTAACTGGATAGAAGTATATGACTATGATACAAAGGAAACACGAATCATTTATCCGGATGAGAACTTCTTTGTGTATCGACATTCCGAATTAAATAATCAAAATGTAGTTGTTTTAAGTGCTTCACTCAAGATTAAGCCAGGAGACTACATGGAAATACTGGACAAAATGTTAGAGTATCGAAGAGAGCGTTATGTCAAACAACCACGTAACTTTCCAAATGGAGGCTCTTCTTTTAAACGTCCTAAAGATAAAGATGGAGAATGGTTGTTTATGTGGAAATTATTCGATGCCTGTGATTTAAGAGGGTATCGGGTTGGTGATGCGCAAGTCTCACAGAAACACCCGGGGTTTATTGTCAATTGTGGAAATGCTAGGGTAGCGGATGTCCAACTAGTGATAGCGGAGTGTAAAAAACGAGTTAAAGAGAAATTTGATGTGGATATTGAGCTAGAGTGGCGTGTTATATAGAAAAAAGATGTAAACGTTTTCTCTTTTTAAAAAAATATCAAAGAAAAAGTGTAAAAAGACTACACTTTTTTTTATTACTTTGG
This sequence comes from Erysipelothrix sp., assembly GCA_012728555.1. Lineage (GTDB taxonomy): Bacteria > Bacillota_I > Bacilli_A > Erysipelotrichales > Erysipelotrichaceae > DUUI01. The sequence continues at coordinate 1,428 of JAAYEW010000129.1, read as the reverse complement.
TACAATGGTGGTACAAAGTGGTAATAAGTGGTAGAAAGTGGGGTTAAGTTATGTTCATCGGTGAGTATCAACACAATTTAGATGCTAAAGGGCGAATTATTATACCTGCTAGATTACGTGATGAACTTGGAGACAAGATGTATGTAACATTAGGTTTAGACAATAACCTACTCATTTATACTGCTAAACAATTTGAGCAACAAGCTCAAGAAATGTTGAAATTACCATCAACAAATAAATTTGTTCGGCAATATGTAGCAACGTTTGCTGGTCGTGCTCAAGAAGCAGAAATTGATAATCAAGGTCGCATCTTGATTAACTCAAAACTGATTGAATCCGCAGGGCTTGTAAAGAAGTGCGTTATTGTAGGGAAAATTGATCATGTTGAACTTTGGGACGCTGATCGTTGGGATCAATATTACAACGATGCTGCTGATTCAATAGAAGAAACCGCCGAAAAACTGACGGAATACCTACGATGATGGGAAGTCATCTTTCGATTTTTAAATCTGAAGCTATTGAAGCCCTCGCCATCAAGCCTGAAGGCATTTACGTGGATGCTACTTTAGGACGCGGGGGCCATAGCTTAGAAATTGTAAAACAGTTAACGAGTGGTCATCTCTATGTCTTTGATTTAGATTTAGAAGCTATTAAAGAGTCAAAAATTCGTTTAGCTAATTACTTAGATAAAATTACGTTTTGTCATACTAACTACGCAAATATAGTAAGTGTACTCAATACATATAACATAAAGGGTGTGGATGGAATCCTGTTTGATTTAGGTGTTTACTCTCCACAATTTGATACTCCTGAGAGAGGATTCTCGTACCGCTTTAATGCTCGATTAGATATGCGGATGGATCAATCCCAATCTTTAAATGCTTATGAAGTAGTCAATACCTATTCCGAAGAAAAACTAAAAGATATTTTTTATCGATTTGGTGAAGAGCGGTATTCAAATAGTATTGTTAAACAAATAATCAATAACAGACCGATTGAAACAACGCTTGAATTGGTCGATGTCATAAAAAAAGGATTACCAAACAAGGTTTTAAACTCCAAGGGTCATCCTGCTAAAAAAGTATTTCAAGCGATTCGAATTGAAGTAAATAAAGAACTTGATTCTTTAGAAAAAAGCCTAAATTCAGTTGTAAAAATATTAAATCCTAAAGGAAGATGTGTCGTCATCACATTTCATTCACTCGAAGATAGGATTGTTAAAGATATTTTTAATTCAGTTTCAAAAGCGCCAAAAATGAGTCGGCGTGTTCCACTGATTGAAGAGATTCAATTAGAGTATAAACATTTAACAAAAAACGTTATCAAAGTTAGCGAAGAAGAAAAGGAAACAAACCTTCGATCACATTCTGCGAAGCTGAGAATATTAGAGAAAAAGGAGTAAGTCATGGCACCACAAATCAAAATAGT
>JAAYEW010000128.1 GCA_012728555.1 Erysipelothrix sp. | reverse complement strand
CCATTGTTACTGAAGGAGGAGGCATGTCTTGGATGAGTAATAATCTAGAGATGAAGACTTCAGCTGGTGGTGTTGGTAAAGTGCTAGGAAGAATGTTTTCTGGTGAGAGTTTATTTCTGAATTATTATACAGCGCTCAATAAACCAGGTAGGATTGCTTTTGCGAGTTCTATGCCAGGGTCAATTCGGGCTATTGAAATTACACCATCTAAAAGCGTGATTGTCCAAAAAACTGGCTTTTTGGCTTGTGAAACAGGAGTTGAACTCAGTATTCATTTCAGGAAAAAACTAGCATCCGGATTTTTTGGTGGAGAAGGGTTCATCATGCAAAGACTTTCTGGATCAGGTACGGCGTTTATCGAAATTGATGGCCATGGCATTGAATATTATTTAAAAGATGGTGAACAAATGATTATTGACACGGGACACCTCGCTCTTATGGATGATACCGTGACCCTGGATGTTCGATCTGTGGGAGGAGTTAAGAATACATTACTTGGTGGCGAAGGTTTATTTAATACCGTGGTGACAGGACCAGGCAGAATCATTCTTCAAACATTACCAATTAACAAGCTCTTTTCAATGATGCCTATTCAATCGAGGTAGTTCGATGATAATAGAAAATGAATATTTGTTTTTAGAAGTAAAAACCAAAGGTGCAGAAATGACCCATCTCATTGTTAAGAATCCTGAACGTGAGTTTCTTTTTCAACCGACTGAAACGAGTTGGAATCGCCAAGCGCCGCACTTGTTTCCTATTGTGGGTAAACTTATTAATAATGAGTATATTTATAAACAAAAAACTTATCCTATGGGACAACATGGTTTTTTACGTGACCAAGAATTAACCTTAGTTGAAAAAAGTGATACTCATTTGCGGTTTATTTTTGTGAGTAATCAAGAAACAAGAAAAATTTATCCTTTTGATTTTAAATTTTGGGTAGAATACCAACTCCTAAAAAAAGGACTAAAAATTACCTACACGATTGAAAACTTTGGAGATGAATCGATGTTTTTTAGTGTTGGATCTCATCCTGGGTTTCTATTGAATTTGAATATAGAATCAACCATAACATTGATTCCTAAGAAGAAAAGAAAAATCTATCAGTATTTTAATGAGAAGGGGCTTATTAGTGATGCGCAACCACTAGAGAATACATCCTTTGTTGTTAATCAATCATCGCCACTGAATGATACCTTTATCTATGATAATGTCGAAAAGATAGTTTTAGAAAACGATGAGATAGTGATAGAAATGAATTGTAATCAGATGGATTATCTAGCATTATGGAGTGCGCTTGATGTGAAAACTGAAAAACTTTCGAACATGATTTGCATTGAACCCTGGTTAGGAATGCCTGATTGCACTTTTAGTAATCAACAATTAAATGAGAAAAAAGCAATCACTGAGCTAAAGCCTCAAAAAACAATCTCAGTAGGTTATAAGCTATTTCCATCAAACGCAAATGAAAAAGATAATTAGTATTTTCTTAGTGGTATTTGTACTGTCTTCTTGTACATCAATGCCACAAGAATTATCGTCTGTAGAAGTTGCTAACAAGTTTTTAAAGGGGTTTGAAAATTTAGATGTTGCTGAAATGAATCGATATCTTGATGTCAAAATTAATCAAGATGAAAAAGAGCTAGAAGAAATGGAACCCTATAAACCATTTCTTAAGAAATTAATGGGAAAAGGGTTTATCGCAAAGAGTGAAACGATAAGTGATGATAAGAAAACAGCTGAAGTATTGGTTGAAGCTGAAACAGCGAATTTAAAGGATGTAATGGAAAAGTATGTTGTTGCTACATTTAGTGTTGCTTTTGAGCCTGGATTTTCAGATAAAAGCGAAAAAGAACAGCAGCAGATAATCTTTGAAAAACTTGATGAAATGACAACAGATATTGATTTAGTTAAACAGGAATTGATACTCTATATGGTTAAGGCTAATGGCGAATGGAAAGTTGATGATTTGAGTGGAAAGAATCAAGAATTTTTAGCACCGATTTACAAAGACATTGAAGGATTGTTTAAAGAAGAGTAATGCTTCTGAATGTGTTATAATTACTTTATGAAAAAAACATTAACTTTACTAGCAGTACTGGTTGCTTTGATTGGTTGTAGTGATGACAAGATGGCTGTACGGGTTGGGTTATTTAATCAATCATTAAGTGAATTGAACTCGCAAAAACTACGTGAACATCTGGCTTATCCTGAAGAGGCATTGTTAATCGACTATTTTTACGATGGAGAACGGTTTAGTTATCAAGATACTTTATTTGTTAAAGAGGTGTTGAGTCAACCATTTGATATCGGATCAAAACGTTTCTCTGACAAGAACAACAATCAAGGGTCCGTTGAAATAATATATCATGTAGTCGACCCAATGCTACTTAAAAATCTGACAATCGATAGAGACAATGTTCTAAACTCGTTAAGAAACCTGATTATCAGTGCTGATAAAACAAAAGAGATTATTCTTAATATCCCTGTCATTTATATAGATGGTGAATGGAAGATTGATTCTATCAAAGAACTTAATCTTTATCAATCCTTGTTTGATATCTATGATGAACTTGATCTTTGGGAACCCACCGAAGAGTTAATTCCGTATTAACTCAGTGTTTAATGAAAGAAAGTACCAGAGTATATACTTTGGTACTTTTTATAGAAAAAGGACCAACATTTGTTGGTCCAATTACTAATCAACGTGATGATTTAGGTTTATTGAAGTGTCCCTTGTTACTGCGACGTTGTTTTTCTTTTACTGGTTTTCCGGTAATTGAAACATAAGGCACTTTTCCTTTAATTGGGGTTTTGTTCATTATTTCAACAATTTCTTTTTCCATATGGCGAGGAACCTCTACCATACTTTGACGATCATTAATAATAATTTTTCCAATTTCGCTTCCACGGATATTGCAACTTTCAGCAATTGCACTAATTAAGTGAGCAGGAGCAATTCCTTGATTTTTCCCAAGATTAAAGACTAGGGTACTTAGGTCTCTTGGACCTCTGTCTTTGGATTTACGATCATTGACTGGTTGAATTGCTTTTAATTGATGAGATTCAACAACTTTTGAAAGCAGTCCAATAATAATGTGTTTTGCATCGAGACCTCTGTCACTTAACTGAGAGATAATGTCTTGGACACTAACATTAAGTGCAAGACCTTTTCTGATTTCGTTTTCAATTAAATCGGTTGTCATTACTTCTAAATCTTCTTTGGTAGGAAGAGGTTTAAGTTCAACACTTTGACGGGTAATTTTTTCAATTTGGCTCAACACGGTTCGTTGTCTTGGACTAACAAATGAAATGGCGCGTCCTTCTCTTCCTGCACGGCCTGTTCGACCGATACGGTGAACATAGTATTCAATTTCTTGTGGTAAATCATAGTTGATGACCATGTCCATGTCGTCAACATCAATTCCTCTAGCAGCAACATCTGTCGCAATTAACAAGTGGATTTGTTTTTCTTTAAAACGCTTCATAATGCTTGTGCGCATTTCTTGTTTCATGTCTCCATGTAGTCCCATTGACAAGAATCCTTGTTTGTTGAGGGCTGCATTTAAGTCGTCGACCATTCTTTTTGTGTTACAGAAAACCATGGTTTGATTAACATTGTTTAGTTCAATTAGCTGGATTAATAAATCCGTTTTTTGAGAAGGTAATACTAAGTAAGCGTCTTGTTTAATCGTTGAGACAGTTAAATGTTTTTGATTCAATTTAATGTGTTCTGGATTTTTAAGAATAACATTCGCTAATTCTAAGATTGGTTTTGGCATTGTTGCTGAGAACAATACAGTTTGTCGTTCGCTTGGTAATTGAGCAAAGACTTCTTTGATTTCATCAAGAAATCCCATGTTTAACATTTCATCTGCCTCATCTAAAACAACTTGGTTACAGTTATGAAATCTTAAGGTCTTTCTTCTCATGTGATCTAGTAAACGTCCGGGTGTTGCTACGACGATGTCGCTTCCACCTTTGATGTCGTTTATTTGTCTTTGGATATCTTGACCACCGTAGACACTAATAATTCTGACACCTTCCATGTACTTCGCAAACTTTCTCATTTCATCTGCTACTTGTAAACAGAGTTCACGAGTTGGTGCTAAGATTAGAGCTTGAGTTTTTCTGTCTTTGGCAGGTTCAATCATTTGTAAAATTGGCAAACCAAAAGCAGCAGTCTTTCCAGAACCTGTTTGTGATTGACCAATAAGGTCTTTTCCACTTAACATAACAGGAATTGCGGCTGTTTGGATTTCGGATGGTTCTTGGTATCCCATTTCTGTAACAGCTCTTAATAACTGCTCATTTAGGTTTAATTCATTAAAATTCATTCGTTTCTCGCTTTCATACTTGGGAAGTATAACACAATCACTTTCAAAAGTAACGAAAGATAATAGGAAGATGTCAGTAATTTTCAAAAAAGCAGCAATCGACATTTGTTGTTTTCGTGCTAATAGACAAAAACGCTGAAATAGAGTAAACTTTGATAGAATCAGAGGTGCAATTATGAATTATATTGAACACGAATTAGTCAATGGACTAAAGACAGCATTGGATCTATTAACCGATATTCCTGTTGAGGATTCTTTAATAATGGTAGAAATACCCAAAGATAGCAGTAATGGTGATTATTCAAGCAACTTAGCGATGAGGTTAGCGAAAATATTAAAGAAAAATCCATTTGACATTGCGACAACTCTTCAGAGTATTCTTGAAAAAGAGTGTCCAAGTGTATTAAAGGTAGAGGTAGCTAGACCAGGATTCTTAAACTTCTTTATTAAGCCTGAGAAGCATGCGGATGTTATTAATCAAATTATAAAACAACAAGACAATTATGGTAGCAACTCAATTGGTCAAAACGACAAAGTATTAGTAGAGTATATTTCTGCTAACCCAACGGGTATTTTACATTTGGGTCATGCTCGTGGTGCTGCTTGGGGAGATAGTTTAACCCGAATTCTTAGAAAAAGCGGCTATGATGTTTTAAGGGAATACTATATTAATGATGCAGGTGCCCAAATCTATAATCTGTGCTTGTCTCTTTATGCGCGATACATGGAATTGTATGATCGACAAGCAGAAATGCCGGAAGATGGTTATTTTGGCCAAGATGTTGTCGATATTGCTAAAAAGATTCAAGAACAAGTTGGTGATAAATATTTACATCTGTCCAAAGAGGAAGCATTGTCAGAAATAGAATCAATTGGTGTTCAACTCGAGTTAGATCGAATTAAAGAAGATCTTGAGTATTATCGAGTTGAAATGGACTCTTGGATTTCTGAAAAAAAACTTGTTTCACAACATCGAATTGAACACGTCGTTGATCGTATGAACCAAATGGGCTTATTGTACGAATCAGAAGGAGCGCTTTGGTTTAAATCAACCGATTATGGAGATGACAAAGACCGTGTTTTACGAAAATCAGATGGACTGTATACGTATTTAACTCCAGATATCGCCAATCATGTTCATAAAATTGAACGAGGTTACCAAAAGCTAATCAACTTATGGGGTGCTGATCACCACGGGTACATTGCGCGGATGAAAGCGGCACTTGAAGCACTTGGTTATGGTAAAGAAGTCTTGGAAGTCGATATCATTCAGATGGTGAGAATGGTCGAAAATAACCAAGAGGTGAAAATGAGTAAGCGTACAGGAAATGCCATCACAATTCGAGAGCTCATTGATGATATTGGTGTCGATGCAGCGCGTTACTTCTTTGTGTCTCGAGCACTCGATACCCATTTTGATTTTGATTTAGGTTTAGCTCGTTCAAAATCAAACGACAATCCTGTTTTCTATGCTCAATATGCTTATGCACGGATTTGTTCTATCTTTAAAAAAGGGATAGATTACCAAAAAACAGAGACTTATACCCACTTAACCAGTGAAAAAGAAATTGAACTTCTAAAACACCTCAGTCAATTTACAGATGTCGTAGCAGATGCCGCAGTTTCACGTCAAGTTAATAAGATCTGTAATTATGTTAATAAGCTTGCTCAACTGTTTCATTCATTCTATGCTGTAAGCCAAGTGATTAACTTAGAAGAACCTGAATTAACTAATGAACGTCTAGGCTTGTCCTTAGCAACAAAAATAACGTTAAGAAACGCATTAGATCTGATTGGTGTCAGTGCACCAGAAAGCATGTAAAAAAAGTCCGATTGGACTTTTTTAATGCAAAATACAGATTCATTAAAGCTAATCAGTGTAAAATAAGAGCATGAAAATACTACTGGTTGAAGATGATCGCTATTTACAAGAAGCGATTGTTGAGATTTTAAAGAAAAACAAAATTACGGTTGAGACCACTAGAGATGGTCAAGAGGGCTATGAACTCGCTTCAAGTGGTCTTTATGATGTCATCCTATTAGATATTATGGTACCGCACCTGAATGGTCTAGAAGTTCTTTCGAAATTACGCAAAGAGAATAATACAACCCCAGTACTTCTTTTAACAGCAAGAAGTAGTCTAGATGATAAAGTCGAAGGATTTAATAAAGGAGCCGATGACTATTTAACAAAACCATTCGAATCGATAGAACTAGTGATGCGAATCAGAGCTCTAGCAAGACGCAGCACTACCAATTACAGTCCTGATCTACTAACGATGACCAACATTTCGTTAGATCCTCAGAGCTTAACCTTAAGTAATGGTCATCAACACTTTGTACTTACACTGAAGGAATCACAAGTTTTAGAAATATTGATGAAAAACCAAAACAATGTGATTTCTAAAAGTCAGATGATAGAGAAAATATGGGGGTTTGATTCAGATGCTGACGATAATTATGTTGAAACGTATATATCTTTTTTAAGAAGAAAGTTGTTAAGTCTAAATGCTCAGTGTACTATTGTAACGATTCGTAATTTAGGGTATGTCCTTAAGAAAAAAGAGAATGACAATGTTTAGACAATTAAAAAGCAAATTATTAAGGTTTGTTCTATTTTCTATCTCAATTATATTGCTCGGTGTATTTGCACTTATTTTTGTTGTAACCTATTCATCACAACTTGAAGCAAACAAAACAAAATTACAAACGATTGCGAATAGTCCAAGAGGGTATGTTACAGAATACCGAAATGGAATGACTGGACCGATGCATGGTCAAATTGGAAAACTACAAATCAATGACTCTGTCTCTTTTACTGTGTTGGTTCAAAACAATATGATTAAAAAAGTGTATAGTTTTGTTGATTTAGAAGAAACATCAATGATCAATGCAATTAATCAGTCCAAAAATCTTTCAAATTATAATACTGTGATCGTTGATCATGAACACTGGATGGTGCTTAAATCCAAAACTAGCAATACCATGACAACCCAATACGCTTTTTTGAATGTGACAGAGAGTGTTAAAAGCACCCAGAATTTGCTATATACATTGGTAGCTTCATTTGTTGTTTCCCTGGTCGCTGTTTATTTTGCTTCAAAAATGTTTGCGAAAAAAGCCATCACCCCAGTGGAACAAGCCTATGAAAAACAAAAACGATTTATTGCAGATGTATCTCATGAATTAAAAACCCCCTTGAGTGTGATTAAAGCTAATCTTGAAATAATTGACGATGAGAGTAGTGAAACTCAAAAGAAATGGATAAAGACAGTTAGTTTTGAAACCGATAGAATGAATCAGTTAATTAATCAGATGTTACGTCTTGCTCAAAGTGAAAAACAAGAAGTACTGACACTGGACACAATTAATATTAGTGCGCTTGTAAAAGAAGTTCTGTTATCTTTTGAAGCTGTTGCTTTTGAAAAAGATTTAACCATTGTCTCGACAATTGATGAATCAGTTTTTCACAAGAGTCATACAGAAACTCTTCGACAAATTCTCTTTATTTTGTTAGACAATGCGATTAAATATAGTCCTGCTCATCAACAAATCGACATCGTGTTGACAAAGAATGATAAAACCATGGAAGTTAAAATTTGTAATACCAACCAATCCCTTCAACCAAGTGATTTAGAACATCTGTTTGATCGCTTTTATCGTAAAGATGATGCACGTGAAAGAAATGACAGCTATGGACTCGGGTTGAGTATTGCGAAAAGTTTGATTATTCAATTAAATGGTGAATTGAGTGTTTCATTGACGAATAACAATAGAATTTGTTTTAAAATGAATTTATTTTAAATTAAAGGTTCATTCAAGTTTACTGGTTTAATATAACAGTATAAGCAGAGAGCTTATAGGAGGTAAATATGAAAACGTATCAAAAAGGCTTAATCGCTTTCTTAGTCATTGTTCTTTTTGGATTTGTAGGTTATTCAGCCGTAAGCGCCAAAGGCTTTCAACACTTTGGAATAAGAGATGTTAATCGGATGCAATCAGAAGATGAGCTAAGTGATGAAGAAAAGAAAGAAGCGCTTGAACACTGTAAAGAAATGCTGGATGCTAAACTTGCTGATAAATTAATTACTCAAGAAGAATATGATGCCGCAATTGCTTCAATAGCAAAGGGTGAGTTCCCAGAACTACTTCAACGCAATATGTTTGGTCGTGGGAACAGAATGAGAAACATTGAACCAACAGAAGAAATGTTAGAAGCACACAAAGAACGTCTTCAAGCTCAATTAACCGACAAAACAATTACTCAAGAAGAATATGATGCCGCAATTAAAGAAATTGAAGCAGGAAATCTTCCTCAACTAGCGAGTCGTCGACGTGGAGATCTCAGCAATGTTGGTGAAGCTGAAAAGAAAGTGATGCTAAAACAGCACCAAGAACGTTTAACTGAACTACTAGAAGAAGGAAAAATTACCCAAGAACAATATGACGCTGCAATTAAAGCATTTGAAAATGGTGAATCCTTCCGATTCAAACAAAACAAGGGTTGTCAATCAAGAGGTAGACGTTAAAAAAGAGCGATTGAGTCGCTCTTTTTAAGTATTCAGATTTTTTAAGACGATTGACTACTACAGGATAGAATAAATTATTTTAATTCCGAAAACTTCAATTAATGCACAAAGAAGTTATAGACAATCTCTATCAACTTGGTTAAACCATACGAGTACACAAAGATAGAGAAGGGTTTTGTCAGGATGATGATGGTCATATACCGTTTAAAAGTCATTTTTGTTAGTGCTGCTAGCGCACACAAGAAATCAGCTGGAGAAACCGGAAAAATCATCATAAAGATAAAGAACCGTTCATAACGATCCCCTTCGTCTAGCCACCCAATATATTTATTGTAAGTCTTGTCACTAACTAATAAGCGAACAAATCCTTTTCCATAACGTTTAGCTAGTTTAAAAAGAATGGCACAACCAATTACTATACCAACATAGTTCCATAAAAGTCCCCACGCATAACCATAAATAACCACACCGGCAACACAGGTTAATGCTCCTGGAATAATAGGAATGACTGTTTGAGAGATTTGGATCAGGATAAAAATCAATGTTCCCCACAAACCAAATTGACCAATAAAATTAGCCATTTTTTGTGTATCTGTCAAAAGACCTTCTTGATAAGCCCAAATTGTGATAATAGCCGTTATGATAAGTCCAAAAACACTAATCCCATTAGCGATCCATTTTTTTGTTTTTGGAGACATTTGTGTCGCTTTTTCAATCTGTTTATCAAATTTTTCCATATGAGCTATTATAACAGAGAATTGATTTATTTGTGTCAGGATGACAAAAATGTAATACAAATTGTGAGATACTGGTTTGACATTTATAGAAATTCATATAAAATAGTATTAGCACTCACTATTTGAAAGTGCTAATCAGGAGGGAAAATGGCAAAGTTAAAACAATTTAAAGCTGAATCACAAAAAGTACTAGACTTAATGATTCATTCAATTTACACCAATCAAGAAATCTTTTTAAGAGAACTAATCTCAAATGCTTCAGATGCTATGGATAAACTGTATGTTCAATCTTTAGAAGATAACAAAGTGTCCTTTAATAAAGAAGATTTAAAAATTGAAGTTCGTGTTAATAAAGATTTAAGAACAATTAGTATTAAAGACTATGGTATTGGAATGACAAAAGAAGAACTAGAAAAAAATCTAGGAACAATCGCTCATTCTGATAGTGGCGCATTCAAAAGAGCATTAGAAAAAGAAATAGCGGATGTCGATATTATTGGTCAATTTGGTGTTGGTTTCTATTCTGGTTTCATGGTAGCCAAAGAGATGCATGTTCTTAGTAAAAGTGAACAAGAAGATGCTGCGTATGTATTCATGTCACAAGGAGCCGATGGCTATTCAATCAATAAAGTAGATAAGAATGACAGAGGAACCGAAGTTGTTCTTTACTTAAAAGAGAATACTGAAGATGTGAACTTTGATGAGTATCTTGATGAATTCAAAATAAAACAATTAGTAAAGAAATATTCAGATTACATTCGCTACCCAATTGTAATGAACAATGAAGAAGGGGAACCAGAAACCTTAAACTCGATGATTCCTTTATGGAAACGGGCAAAAAGTGAGATAACACAAGAAGAGTATGATGAGTTCTATAAATCTCGATTTAATGATTATGAAGCCCCATTAAAAACAATCCATATGCAAGTAGAAGGAGCGTTGTCATTCAATGCCTTGCTCTTTGTTCCAAATCATGCCCCTTTTAATTATTATCAAAGTGATTTCAAGAAAGGCTTAGAACTCTATTCACGAAGTGTCTTTATCCAAGATCATAATGAAGCTCTGATAGCAGATCACTTTGGGTTTGTTAAAGGGGTAGTCGATTCAAGTGATTTAAATCTCAATATATCTCGTGAAGTGTTACAAAATGATCGTCAATTAAAAGCTATTGCGAATCGGATTAATCGCAAAGTGAAAAGCGAGCTTGAGTTATTACTTAAAAACGATCGCCAGAAATATGAAGCATTCTACAAAGAATTTGGGATGCAGTTAAAATTTGGTGTCTACAATCATTTTGGACAACATCAAGAAGAACTTAAAGATCTCTTACTCTTTACATCGACTCATGAAGACAAATTAGTGACCCTTGCAGAATATGTGTCACGCATGAAAGAGAATCAAAAAGAAATCTACTATGTTCCAAGTGAGTCAGTTCTCAAAGCAAGACAACTTCCAGTTGTAGAAACATTACTCGATGCAAAGTACGAAGTACTGATTTTCATGGATGATGTCGATGAATTTGCGATTAGAGTTATGAATAGTTATGATGAAAAAGAGTTTAAGGCAGCAAATCAAGGCAATCTTGAACTTGATGACTCTAAAAAAGAAGTGTTAGAAAAACTAACACAAGACAATCAATCACTTATTGAACATTTGTCAGAAGCACTCAAAGATAAAGTCAGTGATGTACGATTAACATCACGGTTAAAGACACATCCAGTCTGTTTGGTAAGTGGTGAAGGGTTAAGCTTTGAAATGGAAAAAGTACTAGCAATGAATCCAGATGAATCACAGCGCATGAAAGCAGAGAGAATATTAGAAATTAATCCGGATCATCCATTGTTTCAAACATTACAGAAAGTAAAAGAAGATCGCATTGCTGATTACGCTAGTTTGTTATACGATCAAGCCTTGTTAATCGAAGGATTACCTATTGAAAATCCAGTAGCTTTCTCTAAGAGGCTCGCTGACTTAATGATTGAAGCCAATCGTTAAATCAAAATTAATATTAGAAGGAAAAGTAACGATGAGATAAAAATGTTATTCTTTTCCTTCTTTTTTTGTTTCTCGACTAAATCCATAAGAAGAAAAGATAAGATTCTCAACGAATACTGTTAGCGAAAACAGATATCTTAATTCATTGGTCGATTTATCGTATTTCTCATGATGAAAAAGCTGACACGCATCTGTTTAGTGATACTTTTGAAAATATTAAGCCCCTCTTGCCAAGTTGATATCACCATCGGACACAGTTCAAGGTATTCGATGTCACAATATATGTAGAGATTGAGGTTTATTTAGAGCGAATTGATGCATCAGTAGAATCAATTTTTAGTCGGATCGAAGAAATTCATTAGAATAGGTGAAGTGAAGTGCTTCATTTTTTTTATTAATTTCAGATGTGAAAAAAGAAATAAACAAATAAAGTTAAAAGTTTAATGTGAAACATTAATCTGTGATTAATTGAATCGAAATGGGCTCGTCAATTATGTACAATAGCATTACACTGTAAAGGAGATTGTGATGTTCATAATTGTAGATAGTCTCACAGGATTATCACTAAGATTCGCTAGAAAAATTGGGTATCCTGTCTATCAAATCGATAAAGATGAGATTCCATTTGATCAAGGAGAGTTTTTTTTAATAACTCGAAGCTTTAATTTTGGGGAAATTCCCATTAGCACAATTCGTGTCTTAAGAAAACATTACCAGAAGTGTATTGGGGTTGCTGTAAGTGGTAATCGTAATTGGGGCACAAATTATGGAGCAGCAGGAGATAAGATTCAAGAGATCTATAAAATTCCACTGGTTTTAAAATTCGAGGGTTCTGGCTTTGAGCATGAATCTGAGATTGTTAAGAAATATATAGAGGAGAGAGGCCATGAGTGAAAAGAAAGAAGTTGTTAATTTACAAATTCCTAATTGGATTTTGTTGAATAATCAGATAGTTGATGAGGAAGGAAGAATTAAGGATTTAGATAAAGATAAAGAAGCTGCTCATGCTTATTTTATTGGTGAAGTTAATAAACGAACACAATTCTTTCATTCGTTAGAAGAAAAAATTGCTCACCTTGTTAAAAATGAATATATTGAAAAAGAATTTTTGGATCAATACACCTTTGATCAAATACAATCAATTTTTGACTATGCTTATCAACAAAAATTTAGATTTCCTACCTATATGGGGGCCTTCAAGTTTTACAATGACTATGCTCTTAAGACCAATGATAAGAAAGTCTTTCTTGAACGCTATGAAGACCGATTAGCTTTCACAGCACTTTATCATGGGGATGGGGATATAGCTAAAGCAAGGCGACTAATCGAGCGATTAATTGCTCAAGATTTTACACCAGCGACACCAACATTACTAAACACAGGGAAGAAACGTCGGGGAGAATTTGTATCCTGTTTCTTGTTAGAAGTAGATGATTCGTTAAATGATATAGCAAGAGCTCAAGAATTTTCGATGCAATTATCGAAAATTGGGGGTGGAGTTTCGTTACATTTAAGTAACTTGCGAGCTAAAGGAGAGAGTATCAAAGGAGTAGAAAATGTCGCAAAAGGGGTTGTTGGGGTTATTAAACTACTTGACAATGCGTTTCGCTATGCAGATCAAATGGGTCAACGTCCTGGCGCAGGAGCAGCCTATCTCACTGTTTTTCATCCGGATATCGAAGACTTCTTGATGACAAAAAAATTGAATGCTGATGATGATATCCGTGTCAAAACCTTATCTCTTGGAGTTGTGATTCCTGATAAGTTTATTGAGTTAGCAAGAGAAGACAAAGATATGTATGCTTTTTATCCAAAAACTGTTTTTGATGAATATGGAATTGTCTTTGGAGACATTGCCATTGAAATGGACAAATGGTATGACAAACTCATGGAAAATCCTAAGGTTCGTAAGAAAAAGATGAATCCTAGAAAGATTTTGGATTTGATTGCTCAAGTTCAAGGGGAATCGGGATATCCTTACATCATGTTTGCGGATAATGTTAACAACCAAAATCCTTTAAAAGACAAGATTAAATTCTCTAATTTGTGTTCTGAAATCTTGCAACCAACGATTGTTTCAAAGTTTGCAGATTATAACGAACGTGAAAAAGATGAAATTGGGCTAGATGTGTCCTGTAATTTATCTTCTGGTCATATGGGCAACATGATTAAACACAACAGTATTAAAGAGACAGTCTATGCGGCTATGGATGTGATGAATTCTGTCTCAGAGAAAACAAACATTGACTATGTCCCCGCAGTTGCTAAAGCAAATCGTTTAATGCGTTCGGTTGGGTTTGGTATCATGGGTCATCACGGATTTATAGCTGAAAATTATATTGCCTTTGGGAGTGAAGAAGATTTAGATTTGATTGATGTTTTTTTCAATATGATTAATTTCTATTCGTTAAAACATTCGATGGAAAAAGCAAGAGAAACTAAAAAAGTGTTTTATGGATTTGAAGAATCGAAATACGCAAGTGGTGAATACTTTGAAAATCGGAAAGCAATCCTTCCTAAAACCGATATTGTCAAAGAACTCTTTAAGGATATTCATATTCCGACGGATGAAGAATGGCAAGAACTTAAAGAAGAGGTAATTGCCTATGGCTTGTACAACTCAAATCGTTTAGCGGTTGCCCCGAATGGCTCCATCGCCTATGTGATGAGTGCAACTCCCTCGATTACTCCGGTTAAACAACTGATAGAAGAAAGAACGTATGGTAATTCAAAAACATATTTTCCCTCACCCGCTTTAGATACCGCAGAATTTATGTATGAAACAGCTTATCGTATGGACAAGTATAAGTTAATTGATGTCATTGCGACTGCTCAAAAGCATGTTGATCAAGGTATAAGTTTTGAGCTCTGTATTACCTCAGATATAACGACTAGAGAGTTACAACGTTATTATCTCTATGCACATCATATGGGAATTAAGACCCTTTATTATACACGAACTCAAAAACTCAAGATTGATGAATGCGAATCGTGCGCAGTCTAGAAAGAGAAGATGATGAAGAAAAACAGACAATATACTGGAGCGAACTGGAACGTTCCTGAAGATGAATTCACTCAAAGTTTTTATGAACAAAACTTGTCTCAGTTTTGGAGACCTGAAGATATTGCGATGCAAGCGGATCTAAATGTTTGGCATATTTTGCCTAAAAATGTCCAAGATGCTTATGCAGAAAACTTACAAGTTTTGACGTTTTTGGATACTTATCAAGGAGACATTGGGATGCCTGTTGTCTCTAGATCGATGCCTGAGGATATGCATCAAGCTAAATCAGTTCTGAACTTTATGGCTGCGATGGAAAATGCAGTTCACGCAAAAAGTTATTCCAATATTTTTATGACCTATATGTCTAATGAACAAATTGATGAGCTTTTTGTTTGGGGTGAAAAAAATGAGTATCTACAAAAAATACTAGATATTATTGTTGGACATTATCGACATTTGGACAAAATGACCTATCAACGGAACTATAATATGCAGAATGTGAATTTTTCTCAACTGGAATTTGAAATTGCTCAATACAAAGCAATGGTTGCGAGTGTCTTCTTAGAGTCATGGTTATTTTATTCGGGCTTCTATTATCCGCTTTGGTTCTATGGTCAAGGAAAGTTGATGCAAGCAGGTGAAATCATTAATCTAATTTTAAGAGATGAATCGATTCATGGACTTTATGTTGGCAGACTTGCTACTCTGCTCTATGAAAACTTTGATCGAGAGTTACAAGAAGAAATGAAGAAGTTTACGCTTGATTTATTAGAAGAACTCTATGAGCAAGAATTATTACTGATTGAACAAATTTATGATAAAGTTGATTTGTCACACGATGTTAAAATATTTGTTCGGTACAATGCCAATAAAGCTCTGATGAACTTGGGATTTGACAATTTCTTTGATTATGAAGAGGTCAACCCTGTTGTTTTAAATGGTTTGAATACTGAAACAAAGACAATGGATAATTTTTCAATGAAAGGAAATGGTTATCAAAAAATGAAATCAGAAGCTCTGGCAGATGATGACTTCTATTTTGAGAAACCAGCAATAAATAGATAGTATGATAAAAATGTTAACACAAGATAATTGCGGACAATGCATCGCACTAAAAAAATATTTAGATTTAGGTCTTCGGGGTAAATACAACGATGTCATTGAAGTAATTAAAAAAGAGGATAACCCTGAAGAATTTATGAGGTTGGTAAAACTGCATGGAATTACTTCGACACCTGCACTGATTGCTGAAAAAGATGTTTTAAGAAATCCTAGTGTTAGTAATGCTGAGAGTTTTATTAAAGCGAACCAATAATTTTCTAATAGAGCTGGTTTAGAAATGAACCAGTTTTTTTATGCTGTCGGCTATGTTCTGCCTATGGAAGAATTTGTCGTCTTTAATGCGAGCATCTAGAAAGGATTGGATAAACAAACCGTTTGTTTCGTGATAGACTGTGATATAATTATTTAGGAGATAATTAACATATGACATTCAATCAAGACATACTGTATCTTATTAAGAAGTACCAACAAACAATGGAAAATCAAATGGATGTTGATTCTCTTTTTGATGAGGTTATGGCTGATAGGTTTATCCGTCTCTATATCAATCGATTGAGTGAGCAGGAAATTGATTGGGTTCAAAAACATTTAAATAATGAAAAGTATGTGCTTTTATATACGACACAAAGTATCAGAGAAAAAGAAAAAGCTCTATTGTTAAACTTAGTATCCCAACAAGTTAAATCAGAAGAGGATAGTGAGAGCTACAAAACATCTAAACTATTAAGTATTATTGCTCACATGGTTTTAGCATTAGGGAGTATTTATCTAATTATTTCAGTGGTCTTTCATCTAGTTTCATCGCCAATTAATTAGGATAACGATATTGTTCGTTTCTTTGTTCCATTGGTCATTGTTTATCTGGGCTTTGTTTTAGTTGATTTTTTCAATAATCAAATCATTAAAAAACAAAACTTAAATACACGGTTTCAAGTTAATCTCATTAAAAAGAAAGCGTATCATAGTCCGTATCATTTAATTTCCGTGGATGATAAAGAAGTATGGATTCTTACTTTAAACAATAATCATATCAATCCGCAGTTAGCAAGCGCAACCAAAATTACGGATTCAGAAAGTTTAGAAGAGTTTGTGCAATTTTTTGATAAGTATAAATATTTGGATAATAAAACCGGATATTCTCCTGAAAAAGTTATGTCTTGGATTTATAAAGACTAAGATCCCATCCTCAAAGCAGACAACTAAGAATCACTCAGTTGTCATGTCATGAGGTTTTTTTATGGAAAGCCATTTTCATAGGTCTCTAAATTGAATCTTAAGTGATTGAAACAGATGGAATGAAAAAATAAAATTGGATAACGGCCAAAAATCTAAATCTTAAATAAACTCTGCCTGAAAGTATAACTCTACAAAAGAGACATGTTGAACACTTATTAGGATGTAATGGTATATTGAATTTATTACACCTGTGTATAATCTAGTACAATAGAGGAAACATGAGTAAACAAATGAAACGTAATAGCACAGAAATGAAGAAGAAAATCTTTACAGTGAATATCCAAGATTAACGCACCATGTCAAGCCTTTCTAATGAATAGGGTGTATCTACTGCATCAATCAATAACTGTATACATGATTACCGCAAAGAATGCCAAGCAACACCCGAAACAGTACTTCTAACTGTATCAAACACCAAAGAAGAAATTAGCAATCTTCCAGACACAGGCTCAAATGAAATCCAACTTCAAACTCTATCAGCTATAGTTGTTCTATCGGGATTCTTATTACTGATAGTTTCACGCAAAAAGAAAGAAAATTAACACCTGAGAAGATGACATTTAAGACATGTGTTGAACAATGAATTTTTAAGTACTGACCCCAAAAATAGAAACATCAATTTACAGATTGTTTCTACTCTTGGAGTCTTTTCTCGTTAATCAAAGAACAAACCATAATAAAAAGTGAGACAATTGACTCACTTATGTAATCATCAAAACAGACATTAAAGGTTTGAATAGAACAAGATTTTAGCTAACTTATTTTTTAACAACAGACCCTTTTAAATAAATCATTCCATGTCCATCCACTCGAGCTTGAAGATCATGACTATCAACCACTCGGTCGAGAATTTTTATATTTCTAACACGAGTCCCTTGTTTAAGCGTATCTCTTCCAAGTTTCAAATCTTTGATAATGATTACATCATCACCATCGTTTAACGGGTTCCCATTACTATCCTTAACAAGAGCATCCATCATCGACTGTTCTGTCCACTCAAAAAAACACATTGGACACACAAAGGTATGACCTTCTTCATATGTGACATTTTCATTGCATTGTGGGCATGCAGGTAAACTCATTTATCTAATCTCCATTCATTATTACCACTGATTATAACATACTTTTCAATTTGCAGATTTCAGGTTGTTTTAGCCAAAAAAAAAGAGAGTCATCAGCATTCTGTATTGACTCTCTCTTGATATATTATTTTGCTAGAGCTAGTGCTCCCATTGGATCCCATGGTTCTAACTCAATAATATCCTTCTTAAGTGCTTCAAGAACAGTTGGACTAAGATACTTCTTATCAACCATAATTTGATAGTTATACTCATCAAACCAATCATCACTCATTGAGAAGATACCCTTTTGACCGACTTGATCCCCCCATGAGTTCTCAACTTGCCATGTCAGTGGGTTGCCATCGTTATCAAGATTAACACCTGTAAAGACCATTGCGTGAGTTAGTAATGATTCACCATAATCTAGTCGTTGACCTTTCGTAAGAGTGATGTCTTGATTCAATGTTAACTCATATTGATAAGCTTTAGCATCCAAAATACCAGTGGTTCGTGTCGATTGTTTACCAACATCGCAACCAAACCAAACCGGTTCATTATTTTTAATGCTTTCAATTGCGGCTCTTTTCATTGTATCCAAATCGACATTAATATAACGAATTGGATACAGTTCCTTAACTGTCCCTAAAAATTTAACAGTATAAGCCCGTCCAAAAGGTTTGGATGTGGTAGGAGCATTAATTAAAGACACTTTATCTTCCAAATTCCATCCAACATATTCCTTAAAGAAATCAACAGGGGTAATGTCTGAAATACGGTGAAATTTCTCATCTTTGTCCGTATATTCAAACGTAAAAGTAGTAGGAACAGGACCTAATGATTTCACTAAAATTGAATAGAGATGAGATAACATCGCTTCTTTTAGTTCACGTAGTTCTTCCATGCTTTTTCCATCTCTATAGGCAGTTCTCAATGTATAAGCATTTTCACGTAACTTAGAAGTTAATACACGATTAAGTCCCATTGTATTGGAAGAATGAAAAGTTTCTGGCATAATGCTCTTAGGAACAGCACCATATTTTGAAAGAATCCCCGCAAACATATCCCATTGACCTCCATCTTGAACAGGGGCAGTCAATAAATGCATAATGATACGGGAATCGGTTGCCTCTTCAACGGTTTCTAAAATGCTTTCTAAGAAATAGTTCGATTTTTCAAGTTTGTCCCAAAAAAGAGTATACGTTTGAGAGAATTCAAACGTTTCAAGATTGAGCTTTGTCATGGTATCAACCCGTGCAGTATTTAGCGCAGAAAACATCCAACAACGTCCACTTGATTTTTGATTTGTAATTTCACCTTTAGTGGTTGTATGGCTAAAAGTAAAAGGGTGTCGTCTGTTTAAAGAACTGTCAAGCGATGCTTCTTGCAAACCAACATTAGCAATAGCATTTTCTACAACTCGATTGTTAGGATTTGCGTCATAATCTTGCTGAAATCTAGTTAATTGTTTATCTGTAATAATCATAAAATCCTTCTTTCTATTTGGTAATTATAGCGCTGTGCTTTCTTTTAGTCAAAAACAATCTGTGATATGCTAGAATAGAAGCAGTGAGGAATAATTATGAACGTTTATGATTTCGATAAAACAATCTACTGGCACGATTGTGCTACCCATTTTTACAAATATGTCCTTAAAAGTAAACCAAGCTTAAGTAAATACTGGCCAAAGTTACTTAAAGATTTTTTAAAATTTAAATTAAAGAGAATCACAAGAACACAACTTAAAGAAACACTTTATCAATATGTTACGCATCTTGATAATTTAGAAGAGTTGGTTGATGATTTTTGGTTTCATCATGAACACTTAATCAAAGAGTGGTACTTCAACCAAAAACAACCCGATGATTTAATTATATCTGCTTCACCAGAATTCTTAATCAAACCAATTTGTGATCGCTTAGGCATACGAAGCATAGCATCAAGACTTAATCCAGAAACAGGGACTTATGATGGTTTAAATTGCTATGGTGAAGAAAAAGTAGTTCGCTATAAAGAAGAGTTCAACAACACACCAATCTCTGAGTTTTACTCTGATTCTCTATCGGATACACCCATGGCAAAATTAGCTGCTAAGGCATATGTCGTCGAAGGTCAATCGATTCGTGAGTGGCCTCAAGAGGTCTTGGTCGATACAGAAAAAAGATGGGATTAAAAAGGAGCCATAAAATGATAATTAAACAATACCAACAACATATTGAACAATTAATTAAAGAAGTATTTGAACACGAAGACAAAGCAATTGAACAAGCAGCCCAAACCATAGCAACAACAATCGAACAAGGTGGGCGAACTTATTTGTTTGGAACAGGTCACTCCCACATGATTGCGGAAGAGGTTTTTGTTCGAGCAGGTGGGCTTGCGAGTTTTAAAGCAATTCTGTCACCGGAACTAATGATCCATGAACTTGCTACTAAATCCACTGCGATTGAGCGGTTAGAAGGATATGCTCGACCAATATTAGATTTATACAAAGTTGATAAAGGCGATACCATTATTGTTATTTCAAATTCAGGTAGAAATGCAGTACCGGTTGAAATGTGTCTAGAAGCTAAGAAAAAAGGATGTAAAGTAATTGTCATTACTTCTTTGAATCACTCAAAAGCTGTGTCATCAAGACATTCTAGCGGATTAAGAATCTTCGAAATCGCAGATATTGTATTGGATAATCATGGACAACAAGGGGATGCCAGTTTCTTGGTTAGAGATTATGCAGTACCAACTGGACCAACTTCAACACTGATTGGTGTTCTTCTTATTGAAACAGTTATGGTAAAAGTTGTCGAGTTATTAATAGAAAAAGGATTGGATCCGGAAGTATTTAGAAGTTCCAATCTCGATGGTGCCGACGAATACAATGCAACATTGTTTGAAAAATATCACCGATACTTGAAATAAACAAGTAACAAGCCAAAAGAGACCGGCTGAACACTAAATTTATAGGATTAAGAAAGAGGGCTCAAGCACTTGTAACGGGTCTTGTTTATAAAAAAGCAATAGCTGCTCATCAAATATTTGGTTGCTCAAAAATGTGACAAGCTTTGCCAAAACATAATCCCTAAAGGATTCAATTCTTGTTATGACTGCTATGAATTAGTTGAAAATGCAGACATAGGATTCATACAATTATGCCTCATCTAGTCAAAGAAGTCATTCTTTGGATTAAAGAGAAACTTATCAATAAATCGTTATCACCGTAGTAGCAAATTACGTATTTGATCAGTATGAAAAGATTCTAGACACAAACACTTTAGTCTCAGTAAAAGAGGAAATGTTTATTTGTGAGATTAAACATTCATTACGAATTTTGGGATTGCTGAATCAATAAGTGGATGTGGTCCATCTTTCACCAGTATGTAATGAATTTCTATCTGATGTTAATATCCTTTATGGTTTACCACAAGAGTTATCATACAAAATAGTAATTCAAATGATAATTTGCACAGGGAAATTGCAATTAGTCAATAAGCCACATCCAAATCTTATGAAAGAAGATGCCGTTTGTTCGCTAGGTGGCATTACGATTGTTAATGTAAAAACACTTGAACAAAAAAAGATGTTAGAGAAAATGGTTGTTTCTTTAACATCTTTTTAATTAGTGATTCATGGTTTATCAACAAGAAATCGTTTCATTCACTTAGGAGATTATTGACAGGGTTACTATGATAAGCAGGAGGGAAAATGATATGTAAACGCTGTTTAAACCAAGATAAAAATTTATTCATTACTATAAAAGGTGAAGCATTGTGCCGTGTCTGCATTCATTTAATGGGAAAGCTCAGTGAAGAACAAGAGACACATGATTTTGTATTAACCCCCTTATCGCTTGACTTTGAGTTAACGAGCTTACAACAAAAAATATCAACCTTTCTTTGTGAACATGGGCTGTATGAAGATATATTGGTTGAAGCAGTTTGTGGAGCAGGCAAAACTGAATTAGTAATGGAACTTATCCATAAAGCTCTTGAAAAAGGTTTATCAGTAGGCTGGATGGTTGCTAGGCGACAAGTGGTATTGCAATTACACCATCGACTGAAGAAAGCATTTAATAGTGTAAAAGTTCTTGCGGTGACATCGGGTTATACCTCTGATTTACAAGCAGACTTAATTATTTGTACAGCTCACCAGTTGTATCGATTTCCAAATCGATTTGATCTTTTGATAGTGGATGAACCCGATGCCTATCCATACAAAGGAAATAAGATGTTAGAAGGGATCCTCGAAGTCAGTAGTAAAGGAACCAAAATCTATCTAAGTGCAACTCCAAACAGTAAAATCATGAAGAGTGTGACTCAACATGTAACGCTGGATAGCCGTGCTCATAACCGACCACTGGTGATACCTAAGGTGTTTAAGAGTTTTAAAAGCATTGGGTTTATTTATTTGCTTTATCTGTTAAAACAACTACAATACAAACAAGTTCTAATCTTTGTTCCAACCATAGAGTTAGCTAATAAACTATCAAAAGGATTGAAGTTAAAAAAAATAACATCTCAAAGTGAAGAAAAAGATCGGATGTTGACTGAATTCGAAAACAGCCTTTTTAATCATTTAATCTGTACAACGGTCTTAGAAAGAGGCATGACTTTTGAAAAAGTGAATGTCATCGTTTATCAAGCAGATCATGTTGTCTTTGATGAAGCATCGTTAATTCAAATCAGCGGTAGAGTTGGTCGAAGTTTCAAAGAAAGTGAGGGAGATTGTTGGTTTATCACCAGTTCAAAAAACAGCTCTGTGAATTCGTGTCTAATGCGTTTAAAGAACCACAATCAACGTGCCAATGGTGTCTTGAGCCCTACGACTCAATAACACTACTAATTGATTTATTGGATCACCAGTCGCTTTTATGTAAAAAATGTCAGCATCGCTTGATCTATAAACCACAACATTTTGAAATTGAAGGAGTCAAAGTTTTTACACTTTATGAATACAACGAAGGATTTTCACGACTGTTAATTCAATACAAAGAACAAAGAGATATTGGATTGAAAGATGTTTTTCTTGATGGTCATCTGCTAAAAATAAAATGGAAATATCGAAAGTACCAAAAAATTATGATGCCCTCCAGTGAAACGCAATTGAAGATACGAGGGTTTAATCATCTGCAACTGATGTTTAGTAAGTTAGATGATGAGTTACTGTCTGTATTTAACAAGTTAGACAATACTAAGCAAGCTCAACTTGGTAAAGCTCAAAGAAGCAAAGTTCATTTTGAGTTAAATGATGAAATAATGAAAGTGCAAAAGAAAATTGTTTTGCTCGATGATGTAATTACAACGGGGTCAACTATCAAAGAGGCACTTCGATTGTTAAAACCTTATGACTTAGAGATTTGTGTGTTTTGTATAGCGATGACTCCACGAGAAAATTAATTGCATAAATAACATATAATGTTATAATTAATTAGTAGACTGGCGTGCTACTTAGTAAGAAAGGATTTAATATGCAAGGAAAAGTTAAAAAGTTTAATAAGGAAAAAGGTTATGGATTTATTAAACTTGAAGATGACAGAGATGTATTCTTTCACTATTCACAATTAGTGATGGAAGGTTTCAAAACCATCGAAGAAGGCGCAGTAGTTGAGTTTGAACTCGTTGAAGGTGAACGAGGCGCACAAGCACATAATATTGTAAAACTATAAGCTGGATGTTAAAAAAAGGTTGAAATACTTCAACCTTTTTTTAAACGCTTAGTCATGTTATAATTACAAAATGGAGGAATTCAATGACTAATTTTATTAAAAACTTATTTAGTGATGACAAGCGAATACTCACTAAAATCGAAAAACAGGCACAACAAGTCGATGCTCTTAAAGATGAATTCGCTCAATTAACAGATGAAGAGCTTCAATCAAAAACTCCTGAATTTAGAGAACGATTAAAAAATGGGGAGACCCTCGACGATATTTTAGTAGAAGCTTTCGCGACAGCAAGAGAAGCAGCCAAAAGAATTATTGGGGAATTTCCTTATCTCGTACAAATTATGGGTGGAATTGTCCTTCATCAAGGAGACATTGCCGAAATGCGTACTGGAGAAGGTAAAACCTTGACCGCTGTCTTGCCTACATATTTAAACGGACTTAATTCTCAAGGAGTCCACATCGTTACGGTTAACGAGTACTTAGCGAAACGTGACTCAGAATGGATGGGCGAAATCCATCGTTTTTTAGGTTTAACTGTCGGATGTAACGTTCGTTCCATGTCAGCAACAGAAAAAAGAGAAGCGTATAACTGTGACGTAATGTATTCCACAAACTCAGAATTAGGATTTGATTACTTACGGGATAACATGGTGATGAATGTCGATCAAAGGGTACAACGTCCTTTGAATTTTGCGCTTGTTGATGAAGTCGACTCAATTTTAATTGATGAATCAAGAACACCACTCATTATTTCTGGGGGAGCACGCAAAACAGCAAATCTTTATATTAATTCAGATAAATTTGTTAAAACCCTAACAAAAGAAGATTATGAGATCGATGAAAAAACAAGACAAATTGCACTAAGTGATTCAGGAAACGAAAAAGCTGAACGGCACTTTAAATTAAATAATCTCTACGATGTAGAAAACACACAACTTGTTCACCACATCAAGAATGCACTGCGTGCCAATTACATTATGGAAAATGATGTCGAATATGTTGTAAAAGATGATGCAGTCGTTATTGTCGACCAGTTCACAGGACGTTTAATGGAAGGTCGTGAGTTTTCGGATGGACTACATCAAGCTCTAGAAGCTAAAGAAGGTGTCAAAATCAAAGAAGAAACCTCGACAATGGCAACGATTACTTATCAAAACTTCTTTAGACTCTACAATAAACTTGCGGGGATGACAGGTACTGCCAAAACCGAAGAAGAAGAATTTTTAAAGACATACAATATGCGTGTCTTAGAGATACCAACAAACAAACCTATTGCTCGTGATGATAGAGTCGACAAGATTTATGGGACTAAAAAAGCAAAATTTGAAGCTTTGGTCCAAGAAATTATTCGTGTTCACCAAACAGGACAACCGATACTCGTTGGTACTGTATCTGTTGAAATCAGTGAGCACATTTCAAAAATGTTAACACAACGAAAAGTAAAACACGAAGTATTAAATGCTAAAAACCATGCTCGAGAAGCAGAAATCATCAAAAATGCTGGAAACATTGGTTCAGTCACCATCGCTACCAACATGGCTGGTCGTGGTACCGACATTAAGTTAGGTCCTGGAGTTCGTGAATTAGGAGGGTTAATGGTCCTTGGTTCAGAACGTCACGAAGCGCGTCGTATTGATAATCAATTAAGAGGTCGTGCAGGACGTCAAGGAGATCCAGGGGTATCTCAATTCTATGTTTCGATGAAAGATGATTTAATGGTACGCTTTGGTACCGATCGATTCTCAGGAATGTTTGATAACTTTGGTGAAGATGCGATTCAAAATAAAACAGTATCTAAAGCAATTACATCAGCTCAAAAACGTGTTGAAGGCTACAACTTTGATATCCGTAAGAATTTACTAGATTATGATGATGTTTTACGTCAACAACGTGAAACAATGTACGATCTAAGAAACGAAATATTAGAGAACCAGGATGTTCACTCTATAGTAAAAGACCTGTTTGATCGGGTTATTCGTAATGTAATCTTAGCAAACACAACGATTGATAAGAAAGAAAACCGTTTTATTGATTTTGTTAGCTTGCGAGAGTCATTAGACCACATTGGATTCAAAAGTGAAGTACCATTAGAAAACTTACAAGACTTATCGTTTGAAGAAGCTTCTGATCGTATTGTTCAGTCTGCATTCAATAGCTATGACCATAAGATAGAACCCTATAAAGAACAAGTGTATCCGATAGAAAAACGCATGGTTTTATCGGTTTTTGATCGTAACTGGATGGATCATATCGACGCTATGGATAAACTAAGAAATGGAATTCATTTGAGATCCTATGCACAAGGAAATCCTTTACAGGCCTATATTCAAGAAGGGTATGATATGTTTGAACAACTAGTCCAAACGATTGCTCAAGAAGTAGTCCAATTCTGTTTAAATGTTCAAATCCGTTTCCGTGATGAAGACGAGCACTCACAAAAAGAACTTGAAACCAACCAAGAAGAAGAACCAGCTAAAAAAGGGAATCAAGTTAACCTAAATCCTAAGAAAAAGAAAAGAAAACGTTAATATGGAATTTAATGAACTAAGAAATGAAGTTGCTAAAAGAATCAATCAATTGAACCAATTAAAGGAGTCTCTTTGACTTAGCTGGTAAACAACAACAAATCGAAGATTTATCCCAAGAAATGTTACATGAGACCTTTTGGAACGATTCTCAGAAAGCACAAACAACCATCAAAACAATGAATCGATTGAAAAATTTGGTTGAAGAGTCACAATCACTTGAATCCAAATTTGAAGAATTCTCTCAAATTTTAGACGAACTAAGACACAACAGTGATCCAGAGCTTTTCGAAATGATTCAACAAGACATACTGAATGAGCTTATAAACTTTGATACTTATGAAATTAAGGTTTTACTCTCTGGAGAATACGATGTCAACAGTGCTATTGTCGAGATTCACCCTGGAGCAGGTGGAACTGAAAGTCAAGACTGGGCACAGATGCTGTACCGCATGTATACTCGTTGGGCAAATCGTCATGACTATAAAGTAGAAGTTATTGATTATTTACCAGGAGATGCGGCAGGAATAAAAAGTGTTACTTTCTCTATAACTGGCGATTACGTCTTTGGTTATTTGAAGGGAGAAAAAGGTGTTCATCGGTTAGTACGCATTTCACCATTTGATTCATCAGGCAGACGTCACACCAGTTTTGCGAGTGTCGATATCATGCCAGTTATCGAAAATGATACAGATCTGGAACTTGATATCAATGAACTAGAAATTGATACTCACCGCTCTTCTGGAGCAGGCGGACAACATGTCAATAAAACAGATTCAGCTGTGCGGATAACACACCTTCCCACTGGGATTAGTGTTCATGTTCAATCAGAAAGATCGCAGCTACAAAACAAAGCGCAAGCAATGGAGTTAATTAAGTCAAAATTGCTTCAACTTCAGATTCAAGAACAAGCTCAAAAGATATCTGACATAAAAGGTGAGCAGAAGAATATTGAATGGGGATCTCAAATAAGAAGTTATGTCTTTATGCCATATACTTTAGTCAAAGACAATCGCACTTCAGTAGAAGTTGGGAATATCGAATCGGTCATGGATGGCAACATAGACCCATTTATTCAAGGTTACTTAAAACAAAACTTAAAATAAAAGGAGCGACAAATGAAAAGAACATCCTTACTAAAAGATGCAATATACCTAATTTTAGGAAACTTTATTTTAGTATGTTCCGTTGCTTATTTTATCATTCCTTTTAAAATTTTATCAGGAGGAATGGCCGGGGTAGCAGTTGCTATTCAACCACTGGTCAATATCAGTGAGGAAATGATAATTTACATTATCGTTGTTACGACATTTATTTTAGGAGCAATTTTTCTAGGTAAAGAATTTGCAATAAAAACAGTTGTTTCAGCTATTTTATATCCATTGTTTCTGATTATCTTGTTAGATTACCCAATCCATATTAATATAGACCCAGTTTTAGCCTCGTTGTACGCAGGTCTTATCGCTGGAATAGGCATTGGATTAGTCTTTAAAACAGGAGCTAGTACTGGAGGTATGGATGTACCTGCTTTAATATTACACAAAGTAACTCATGTAAAATTATCTACATTAGTCATGATTATCGATGCATTAACGATTGTACTCGGTGTTTGGACCCGAGGAATTGAAGCTGTGTTAATCGGCTTGGTTTCAGTAGTAACAACCGGGTTCGCAGTCGACAAAGTTCTTGTTTCAGGTGGACAACACGCAAAAATGGTATATATTATATCTGACAAATACCAAACAATATTGTTTAATATTCAAAAAGAATTAGATAGAGGGACAACGATTATTTCCGCAAAAGGTGGTTTTACAGGGGATGAAAAACCAATGCTACTGACAGTAGTGTTTGCGAATCAGTATCCGTTATTACATGACTTAGTTGTAAGTATCGATCCAAATGCATTTTTTATTGTATCGGATGCAACCGAAGTCAAAGGGGAAGGTTTCTCATTTGAGTACAAGATTTAGAAGAGGAAACGACAATGATTGTTTTTAACAATGTTTACAAAAAGTATAAAAATGGAACTAATGCCCTTTTTGATTTGAATCTTCATGTCAAAAAAGGTGAGTTTATCTATGTTATTGGTCAAACTGGATCAGGTAAATCTACATTAATTAAACTAATGGATGCTGAAGAAAAACCAACATCAGGTTCAGTGAAAGTCAACGATGTTGATGTTGGGAAAATAAGAAGAGGGAAAATCCCTTATTTTAGACGTCATGTAGGTGTGGTCTATCAAGATTTTAAATTATTGCCAAGTAAGACGGTATTCGAAAATGTTGCGTTTGCTCTAGAAGTCGTCAATATGCCATCAAAATTAATCAGAAAAAGAGTTCGAGAAGTACTCTCTTTAGTTGACCTTTCTGAAAAATCAACCTCTTATCCCAATCAATTATCTGGTGGCCAACAACAACGAGTAGCAATCGCACGTGCTATTGCCAATCGGCCTTTCGTCCTTATAGCGGATGAACCAACTGGTAACTTGGACCCTGAGAAATCAAAAGAAATTATAGAACTCTTAGAGAAAATCAATAAAGAAGAAAACACAACAGTCATTATGGTGACTCACGATGAAGCGCTTGTCAATCTTTATAAGAAAAGAACAATCGTACTTTCTGAAGGACATGTTGTCGCTGACTTAAATATAGGAGGGTATCTAAATGAGACGAATTTTTAGAACCTTAAAAGAAGGCTTTATTGGCTTTTTTCGTCACTTCTCTGTATCTCTATCGAGTATAGCAGTCGTCACCTTCACCATGTTATTTCTTGGTATTATTCTGATTCTAACTAACAATATTAATAGTACAACTAAAAATATTGAGGGCAATATTGATATTTGGGTATCTATTAAAGCTGATTATGAAAATGAAAAACCACAAATTGAAGAAGAAATTAAACAAATAACAGGAGTTTCACGCATTCAAGAGATAACAAAAGAAGATGCACTTGAACAATATATAGCAACCTATGGCGACGCTTACGAACGATTCAAAGAAAATAATCCATTGCTCGATGGGTATTTAATTTACGTAACGGATGGGCGTTATTTAGAAGAAGTATCAAACAAAGTTAAAAGCGCTCAATGGGCCTTTGAAGTAATGGATGGAGGAGATGCGACTAACAACTTGTTAGATAGCTTAAATATGTTAAGAACCGGTGGTTCTGCCTTTGTTATTGCTCTAACACTACTTGCTGTTTTTCTGATTTCGAATACAATAAAGTTATCAATTTATTCAAGACAAGATGAAATCGAAATTATGCGAATCGTCGGAGCAACGAATAACTTTATTCGATCACCATTTTTGATCGAAGGAATTCTGATTGGTATCTTTGGATCCATTATTCCGATTGTTATTATTGTTTTTGGATATGATTATTTAGTAAATAAGCTAGCAGATTCTACAATCTTTGGCTTATTTCAAATTACACCAGCCGTTCCAATGGTTTATGAGATTTCAGTAATTATTTTGATAACCTCTGTCTCTGTTGGATTAATCGGAAGTTTTATTTCTGTCACTAGAAATTTAAGGTGGGTGCGATAATGAAAAAAATTATGTTACTTGTTTTGATGGTCGTATTATCTTTGGTTATGCCTCGCAGTATCCGTGCGATTACTGATAGTGAGTTTGACGCCAATGAAGACTATTACCGTAAACTCTGTAGTACCAAAATTACAAAAGACTCGCAAGAAACGTGTAATCAATACCAAGGCTATGTGAATCGAAAACTAGATAAGTTATCGAAAGATTTAAAGTCAACCGCAAATTCGATTGAAGACATCAAAGCTAATCTTCAAACGTATCTTGAACAAGCCAAAAACAAACAACAAGAAATTGAACAAGCTGAAAAAGATATCGTTTCTCTTGAAAATCAAATTGTCGTTGTTGAAAACAATATTGCTGATTTAGAAGTACAGATAAAAGAAAGTGAAGCAGAAATTAGCCGAATTGATGAAGAAATTCGTTCAAGAATGTTAGCAAAACAATCCGATTTATTTGTGAACAACATGGTTAATTTTATTTTTGGTGCACAATCCTACACTGAAATGCAAAGAAATGCTGATATTATTTCTCGAATTAATCAACAAGATCAAGATCTGATGAATGAATACGAGAAAGTAGTTGTTCAATTGAATGACGACAAAGTTGAAGTACAACGACAACAAGTTGTTTTGCAAGATAGTCTTCACAGTGTGACTGAACTGAAAAAAGGACTCGAAATCGCTAAAGCAGGATTAGACAAATTAATTGTTACTTACCGTGAACAAGAAGCACAACTATTAGCACAACAAGCAGCTCTAGAAGATAATAAAGCCAATCAAGCAAAAAGTCTGAATACGATTAAAAGCGGACTAGCGACTTACAAACAAGAGTTAGAAGCAGCTCGTAAGAAAGCTGAACAAGAAAGACTTGAAGCAGAACGAAAAGCAGCAGAAGCAAACAAACCAAAACCGACACCTCCTCCTGTACCATCCGATGTCCTTCAAGGATCAGGAAGCGGGTGGATCTAACCAGTGAATGGTAATTTCAGAGTAACTGCTGGAGCATGGTATTATCCAGGAAGTTTCCAAGGAAGCACCTTTGGTAATGTTCACTATGGTGTAGATATTGCTGCATCGATGGGGACACCGATTGTCGCAACAGGACCTGGTATCGTAATCAATACCAATACAGGATGCCCTACTTGGGGTTATTTAGGAAATATGTGTGGTTATGGTGGAGGTAACAAGGTTCAAGTTCTCTATAGTATGAACAATAAGTTATATTCATTACTTTATGCCCATATGCAATCTGTCAATGTGCGCCAAGGACAAGTAGTTACAAAAGGACAACAACTCGGTACTTTAGGGTCTTCAGGCAGCTCGACAGGACCCCACTTACATCATGAAATTATTTATGTATCCAATAAACCATTGGATCAGTTTTTAGAAACATGGAGTGGAACGCTTAATTTTACACCAAATGGACAATGGATGGATCTCTCGTGGGCTTGTGAAAACCGTGGAAATCAAGCACCATGTCGTGTTAATCCACAAACTTGGTATGGATTTAAAGTAGGAGCAAGCTACTAAGTTTAGGAGGAAAATATGGATAACAACAAAGTAAATATAAAATTAGAAAAACATTTATGGCCAGATGAACAACGAAAAAGAAAACAAAAGCGATTGATTATTCTTGGTGTTTTAGTTGCGATGTTGTTATCCTTTGGGTCTGGATTTATTTTTGCGAAAGCAGCTAATCCAACAATCACTTCAAATACACCAACCGAAAAC
This sequence comes from Erysipelothrix sp., assembly GCA_012728555.1. Lineage (GTDB taxonomy): Bacteria > Bacillota_I > Bacilli_A > Erysipelotrichales > Erysipelotrichaceae > DUUI01. The sequence continues at coordinate 14,885 of JAAYEW010000128.1, read as the reverse complement.
CTATCATCAGAATCGATGAAACGCTTTAACACTGTTCTCAGTATTCTCAAGAATCGTTGGTATTTCTCAAAAGACATGGAAAATCCAACGGTTGAACTAGTGGATAACGCAATTATAGGGATGTTAGAACAAAACGGAGATCCATATACCGATTATATGACTCCTGAAGAAAAACAAGCGTTTGAAGAAGCAATTAATCAAAACTTTGTAGGAATTGGAGTACAGTATTATCAAGTCGATGACTATAGTATTGTTAAAAATGTTTTTAGAAACTCCCCTGCAGAAAAAGCCGGAGTCATGGCTGGAGATATCTTTTGGACGGTAGACAATCAATCCGTTGTTGGTATGTCCTCAGAAGATATCAGTGCTTTGGTTCGTGGCGAAGAAAACACGAAAGTTGTCATAGAATTCAAACGAGACAATGTGATAGTAAAGTTAGACATTTCTCGTGGTCAAGTGAATCAGACTGTCTTTGCTTCTCTTGTTAACGACGAAATTGGTCTATTAGAAATAGATTCCTTTGGTTTAAACAGTGGGAGTGAAGTAAAATACAACTTAGACATGTTCACAGAACAAAAAGTAAACAAGATTATTATCGATGTGCGTGATAATGGTGGTGGCTATTTAAGTGCACTCAACCAAATAGCTTCTTTCTTTTTAACCAAAGGGCAAGTCATACTACAACAAGAGGATGTATTGGGATTGATAAATCAAACCAAAGCATCTGGGAACAATTATGCAAATTTCGAAAAAATTGTCTTACTTGCGAATGAAGGTTCCGCATCAGCTTCAGAAGTACTTGTAGCAGCATTACACGATAACTTAAACATCGACGTGATTGGAACAAAAACCTTTGGAAAAGGTACGGTTCAAATGACAGAAGATTTATCACAAGGGTATGCTCTCAAGTACACTGCAGCGCAATGGTTAGGCCCTAATGGTGAACGAATTCATAAATTAGGAATTGAACCAACGATTGAGGTGAAATTACATGAAGTTTTTTACCACGCAATACCACTTCAAAAAGAAGATGAAGAACCATTCAACTATAAATTGGATGATGTTTCTGATGCGATTGAATATGTTCAAAAAGCTCTAGATTTCTTAGGATATAATCCAGATCGCACCGATGGGTATTATTCACTAGCAACAGAAAACTCCTTAAAAACATTTCAAGAAAATAGAAAGATTCCAGTCAATCCAACCATTACAAATGAAACTATTTCTCAGCTTTCAGCAGCAATTCAAAGAGAATGGAACATAAATCGAGAAAAACATGATCTTCAATTGTCTGAAGCAATCGAGTATCTACAATGAGTTCACCAAAATTTCAGTTAGTATCTGAATACTCGCCTCAAGGCGATCAACCCAAAGCAATCGAACAACTTGTTAAAGGATTACAAGAAAATAAAAAGCATCAAGTATTATTAGGCGCAACTGGTACTGGAAAAACTTATACTATTTCACAAGTTATCGCCAAGGTCAATAAACCGACCTTGGTTTTTGCTCATAACAAAACGTTAGCAGGTCAACTCTATTCTGAATTTAAATCGTTTTTCCCAAACAATCGTGTCGAGTATTTTGTCTCTAACTTCGATTATTATCAACCAGAAGCCTACATGCCTCGAACAGATACCTATATTGAAAAATCTTCAATGATCAATGAAGAATTAGATATGTTACGTTTAGCAGCACTCAATGCTGTCTTACAACGCAGAGACACCATCATCGTTGCTTCTGTTGCCTGTATCTATGGGTCGAGTGATCCATCTTTGTACAAAGACATGTTATACGTCATTAGAGTTGGGGATATTTTAAGTCGACAAGAACTTTTAAAAGAACTGGTGAATCGTCAATACAAACGCAACGACTTAGAACAAAAACGAGGAACCTTTCGAGTCAGAGGCGATGTTATTGAGGTAACATTAGGTTACAGTGATGATCGTACCGTCCGGATAGAAATGTTTGGGGATGAAATTGAAAGAATTAGCGAAGTTGATCCTTTAACAGGTGTTGTCCGCAATGTCTTTACAGTTTACAATATTTTTCCTGCGAATGAGTATGCCCGCAAAAAAGAAGATATTTTAGTTGCTTGTAACAAGATAGAAGCTGAACTTGAAGAAAGATTAATTGAACTGAAGAGTCAAAATAAGCTTCTAGAAGCACAACGATTAGAACAAAGAACCCGCTATGACTTAGAATCATTACGCGAACTAGGTATCTGTAGCGGAATCGAAAATTACTCACAACATATTGATGGTCGCACATCGGATCAAAGACCTTTTAATTTGTTTGATTATTTTCCAGAAGACTTTTTATTAGTTGTCGATGAAAGTCATGCTTCTTTACCTCAGGTTAGAGGCATGTATAATGGAGATAGGGCAAGGAAACTAAACTTGGTTGAATATGGTTTTAGACTGCCAAGTGCACTCAATAATCGTCCAATGACTTTTGAAGAGTTCAGTGGTTGTATTAATCAAGCAATCTATGTTTCTGCCACTCCTGGTGATTACGAAGTTGAGTTAGCAAACAATGAAGTAATCGAACAAATCATTCGTCCGACTGGACTAATTGATCCGGAAATTGAAGTCAGAAAAACAGAAGGTCAGATTGATGATCTCATTCATGAAATTAGAGAACGAATTAATAAAGACGAACGCGTCTTGATAACAACGCTAACAGTTTCGATGGCAGAGGATTTAACAGCCCACTTAAAGAAATTGAATCTAAAAGTTGGGTATCTCCATCATGAAACAAAAACCTTAGAACGAATTGATATATTACGTGATTTAAGAAAAGGTAAAATTGATGTGTTAGTGGGAATAAACTTGTTAAGAGAAGGACTCGACTTACCTGAAGTCAGTTTAATCATTATTCTGGATGCAGACAAAGAAGGATTCTTACGTTCGAAACGATCGCTGGTACAGATAATAGGACGAGCAGCACGGAATGTTAACGGAAAAGTAATCATGTATGCAGATAAAATGACAGATTCGATGGAATATGCTATTAATGAAACGAAACGTCGTCGGACGATTCAAGAAGCCCACAACAAGCACCATGGATTAATCCCTATGACCATTAAAAAAGAGATTAGAGATGCAATCCATAGTAAAGAAACTAAAGAAATGTCACTTCAATACATGAGTAAGAAACTTAAGAAGAATAAGAAAGAGAAAGAAAAGATGCTTGAAAATCTTCGCCAAGAAATGCGTGAAGCAGCTAGAGTCCTTGATTTTGAGAGAGCTGCTGAACTCCGTGACATTATTGTAGAATTAGAAAATTAGAGGAATTATGGCAAAAGATAAATTAATTATAAAAGGGGCAAAGGTTAATAACCTAAAAAACATTAGCCTAGAAATCCCTAAGGATAAACTCGTGATTATGACTGGACTATCGGGCTCAGGCAAAACGTCGCTAGCTTTTGATACGATTTATGCGGAAGGGCAACGTCGTTATGTTGAATCACTGTCTACATATGCTCGTCAATTCTTAGGAAATACTGAAAAACCGGATGTCGAAAGTATCGAAGGTCTTTCGCCTGCAATTGCTATCGATCAAAAAACCACTCACAATAACCCTCGTTCTACAGTAGGGACAGTTACTGAAATTTATGACTACTTGAGACTACTATATGCTCGCATTGGTGTTGCCTATTGTCCGATACACAATATCGAAATTACGTCTCAAACACCAGCTCAAATGGTAACAAGAATTCATGAAGAAGAGGAAGGCTCACGATTAAGCATCTTAGCTCCGATTATCAGAAACAAAAAAGGCACTCACAAAGAATTGTTAGAGAACTTATCAAAAGATGGTTTTGTTCGAGTTCGTATCGACAATGATATTAAATTAGTTGATGAAGTGTCAATGTTAGACAAAAACTTACGCCATGACATCGATGTTGTTATAGACCGTCTTATCCTCAAAGAAGGGATCGATACCAGGCTCACCGATTCTATTGAAACAGCACTGAAACTTTCAGCAGGACTAGTCGTTATCCTTGTTGGCAACAAAGAAATTCAGTTTTCAGCCAATCACTCTTGTCCAGAATGTGGCTTTTCTGTAGAACATTTAGAACCCAGATTATTTTCATTCAATGCTCCACTAGGAGCTTGTGATACATGTAAAGGAATTGGAGAAACCCAACATCTTGATACCGACTTGTTGATTCCTAATCCAACTGAATCAATCAATGATGGAGCGATTCGTTACTTTAAAAACACAGTTAATACTGAGAATATTGAGTGGCAAGTGTTTGATAAGCTTTTAAGTCATTACAACATTGATAAATCAAAACCAATCAATCAGTTGACAAAAAAAGAATTCGATATTGTGATTAATGGATCCAAAGAGCCAATTACATATGAACTGAGTTCTCGTGGAGGGAATCATTATAAAAAGACTCAATTTATTGAAGGCATTGGAAAACTGATAGAACGTCGTTATGAAGAAACCCAGTCATCATTTTATAAAGAATGGGTTAGTGGTTTTATGTCTACTCAAACCTGCCAAAGTTGTCAAGGATTAAGACTTAACGAAAAAGCACTCAGTGTCAAAGTAGGGATGAAGAGTATTTCTGAGTTAACACAACAAAGTGTTGTTGAAATGATCGATTGTATTCATCAATTAGAATTATCGAGAACCCAACAAGAAATATCCCGTTTAATTATAAAAGAAATTATTGATCGCCTTTCTTTTTTAAGAAATGTTGGTCTTGAGTATTTAACCCTTGATCGTTTAGCCGGAACACTCTCAGGTGGAGAAGCACAACGTATTCGTTTAGCGAATCAAATTGGATCACAACTATCGGGGGTGCTGTATGTATTGGATGAACCATCGATTGGTTTGCATCAAAAAGATAATCAAAAACTTATTAATGCCTTAAAAGAAATGAGAGACTTAGGGAACTCACTCATTGTTGTAGAACACGATGAAGAGACGATGATGCAAGCGGATTGGATTGTTGATATTGGACCGTATGCAGGAATCCATGGTGGAGAAGTTATTGCGAATGGGCCAATTGATGTCATCATGAATACACCAGATTCAATTACCGGTCAATATTTAAGTGGCAAGCTTAAAATTGCTGTTCCAACACTTCGTCGTAAAGGAAATGGAAAGTTTATCAAGATTAAAAAAGCAGCTCAAAACAACTTAAAAAATGTGAACGTAGATATTCCTTTAGGGAAGTTAGTTGTCGTAACCGGGGTTTCAGGTTCAGGGAAATCGAGTTTAGTCAACGATGTTTTAGCCAATGGAGTCATGGTTGCTTTTAAAAGAGCTCATGTTAAGCCAGGAAAAGTTAAAGCAATTGAAGGACTAGAAAATATCGATAAATTAGTTGTTATTGATCAACAACCGATAGGTCGTACACCTCGATCAAATCCGGTCACATACACTGGTGTTTTTGATCAAATTAGAGATCTCTTTGCGAGTACAATCGATGCCAAAATGTTAGGGTTCGATAAATCACGCTTCTCGTTTAATGTTAAAGGAGGACGATGTGAAGTATGCCAAGGAGATGGAGTGAAACGAATTTCAATGCACTTTTTACCAGATATCTATGTCGAGTGTGAAGAGTGTCATGGCCGTCGTTACAATGATCAGACGCTATTAGTAACATATAAAGAGAAAAACATTTATGATGTTTTAGAGATGACAGTAGAGGAAGCGGTAGAGTTCTTTGATGCGATGCCTTCGATCTCTAATAAACTTAAAACCCTCTTTGACGTTGGTTTAGGATATATTAAACTTGGACAATCGTCGACATCGTTATCTGGAGGTGAAGCTCAACGTGTTAAGCTAGCGAGCGAACTTCAAAAAATTGCGACCGGTAAAACCCTCTTTATTTTGGATGAACCAACAACTGGACTTCATTCCTACGATGTCTCAAAACTAATCGAAGTATTAGAAAGAATTGTAGATAATGGAGACACTGTTCTTGTGATTGAACACAATTTAGATATAATAAAAAGTGCCGACCACATTATTGACTTAGGTCCTGAGGGTGGAGAAAATGGAGGAACCATCATTGCGACTGGAACTCCTGAAAAAATAGCGAGTGTTGATGAAAGTTACACTGGATTCTATTTAAAGAAAGTGCTATAAGGAGAAAATATGGAGCATCAAGAAGAAATCAAATGTTTGATTCGTGATTTTAAAGAGCATTTTAATTTTGAACAAATTACAGGAAATGATCAATCGTTGGAACGATGGATTATTGTTCCCGATGTCAATCGACCTGGGCTGGAATTAGCTGGATTTTATGATCACACAGAACCTCGTCGAGTCGTCATTATGGGACTTAAAGAAATGGCATATGTCAATCAAATGAAAGAAGAAGACCAATGGGAACGATTCGAAATGTTAACCGATGGTTGGACACCGGCAATTATTATTGCTCATGATTTACCATGCCCACCAATTCTAAATGAGCTTGCTAATCGTAAGAACTTCCCGATATTTGTATCATCTTTATCAACCTCACAACTATTAATAGACACTGTTACTTATTTAGATGAAGCATTATCTCCAGTCGAATATGTCCATGGAGTATTAGTTAACGTTCATGGTAAAGGTGTTTTGGTGACAGGAGACTCTGGAATGGGTAAGTCAGAGATTGCGTTAGAATTAATTCGTAACGGACACATTTTAATCGCAGACGATCGAGTCGATGTTAAACGTACTCATGGACAGCTTATTGGTCATGCTCCTGAATTGTTAAGTGGTATGCTTGAAATAAGAGGTATCGGAATTATGAATGCTGCCCAAATGTTTGGTGCCTCCGCCGTTATGAGTCGTTCGGTGATCGATTTTGTAATCAACTTAGAAAGTTGGGATGATCAAAAAGATTATTTGAGAATAGGGATTGAAGAAACAGAACCTTACAGTATCTTAGGTATTCAAGTCCCTAGATTAGTCTTCCCGGTTAAAGAAGGAAGAAACATGGCTATGTTGGTTGAATCTGCTGTAATCGATTTTACTTTAAAACGTAGAGGATTTGATTCGAGTAAAGATTTTGAAGAACGTGTTTACAATATGATTAAAAAGAAAAATTCAGAAAATAAATAATCCCATAATCTCACATAGATTTTCGTTATTTTAAAGAGGGTTCTCCAGTATACTATGGGTGTAAGTTAAATATAACTTACTTGCAAGCAGATTCTCCCCCTAAGATACTGGTTTGCACTCTCTCTTTCCCCTTATTGAATAAAAAACAATAAAAAAGACCTGATAAATAATAGTCAGGTCTTTTTTTTGGAAAAAGATGTTGGAAGTCTTTGTATTGTTGCAAATTCTTGGGGATGATATAATTAAACTTGAATTGAGGTGTTTTATGAAGTTTTTTCCAGACCGTCAGACTTTAATCAGTGTTGGACCTTTAGAAATTAAATATTATGCAGTTTTTATTTTATTAGGAGCAATCTTCGCGTATGCGATCAGTGCACGAAATCTAAAGAAAAAAGGATATTCAAAGGAAATCGCTGAAGATCTTTTCTTTGGTGCGCTATTATCAGGGATTTTAGGAGCTAGACTTTGGTATGTCGTTTTCTATGATTTATCCAGTTATTTACAAAATCCAATCCAAATATTCAACTTTATGCAAGGTGGACTTGCGATTCATGGAGGTCTCTTTTTTGGAGTACTCTATGGCTACTATTTTGCTAAGAAAAGAAAGCTTCAATTTCTACATTTAGCAGACCAAATTTTATACACCGTACTTGTCGCTCAAGCATTAGGACGCTGGGGTAACTTTATGAACCAAGAAGCTTTTGGACCAGTGGTCGACGAAAGTTTCTTTGCTTTATTACCAACATTCATTAAAGAAGGTATGCTGATTGCTGGTCATTACAGAATGCCAACGTTTTTAATGGAATCAGCTCTCAATGTTTTTGGCTTTTTAGTAATTCATTTTGGTTTACATGAACGAAATCAATACAAAAAAGGAGACCTAGTCTATGCCTATCTAATCTGGTATGGAATTGTACGTTTCTACATTGAGTCCTTTAGAACCGACTATTTACCATTCTTTGGTACTGGACTTAAAATTGCCCAAGTCACATCGGTAGCATTTATTGTTGTAGGTCTTATTGGATACTTCGGTGTTATTAGAAAAATCTTTAAAACCAAGAAACCGATTATTATTTATGATTTTGATGGGACTCTAATGGATACTGAAAGTAACATTAAACAAGCTTTTATACATGTACTTAAGGGTAAACAATTGACGATGGATTTATCCGAAGAAGTATTGGATTCCTTTATTGGACCAACATTGGTCGAGAGTTTTAGGAAAGTTGTGGATAATCCAAATATCGATGAACTCATTAGCCAATATCGTCAAATTGCGATCGAACTTCATCCAACGACAGTCAAGCCGATGGATCATGCGATGGAATCACTAAAAGATTTGAAAGCACAAGGGTATTGTATTGCGATTGCTAGTAACAAGAAAACAGAAATGATTAAACTAGCATTGGATCAAACGGGGATGTTAGAGTATATTGATTTATTTATTGGCCCTGATAATGTAGAATACGTAAAGCCAGACAAACGAGTTGTCGAAACAATTGTGAATCAACTCGATGGCTATCACGATAATGTCATCTTTGTAGGAGATAGTGTTGTTGATATAGAAACTGGAATTAATGCGAATGCATATACCATTGGATTTACAACGAATGGGAATCGTGTAGATCAACTAATAAACGCAAAACCAAATAGAATGATACAGTCAATTGACGAAATAAATTCAATTGTGAAGGAGGAAAGACAATGGATATATTATTCGATTTAATAATTATCGGAAGTGGACCTGCAGGAATGTCAGCTGCTGTGTACGCTAGTAGAGCCGAACTTAAAACACTTATTGTAGAATCAAGTGCACCTGGAGGAAAGATGGTAAAAACCCATCTTGTAGAAAACTATCCTGGAGAGAAATCTATCACAGGGGTAGACCTATCAATGAAGATGCATGAACATTCATTATCATTTGGTGCAACTTATGCTTATGGTAATGTCATTGATGTCAAACAAATCGTTGGGGGCTTTGAAGTAGTAACAGAGCATGGAGAAACTTTTACTTCTAAAGTAGTTATCGCAGCGACTGGTACTGTTGAAAGAAAAATTGGTCTAGATCAAGAAGAAGAACTTGTTGGAAAAGGAGTTTCTTACTGTGCGGTCTGTGATGGAGCATTTTACAAAGAAAGAGAAGTAGTTGTTGTTGGTGGAGGAAACTCTGCTCTTGATGAATCTCTTTACTTAACACAGTTCGCTAGCAAAGTGACGATTGTTATTCGACGCGATGTCTTTAGAGGTGAAATTGGAACTCAAGAAAAAGTTTATAATAACCCTAAGATTGAGATTGTTAAGAAACACGTACCAGTAGAAATTATGACTGAAAATGGAGTTTTCAGTGGACTAAAAGTTGAACATGTCGATACTAAAGAACAAAAAATTATACCAGGGTCCTGCTTATTTCCATATATAGGATCGGATCCGGCTACTGCCTACCTTAAGAACTTAGGTGTATTGGATGACCAAGGGTATTCAATTGCGAATGACAGAATGGAAACTTCAGTTCAAGGTCTTTACACAGTTGGAGATATGAATCAAAAAACATTGAGACAAATTGTTACGGCTACTGCAGATGGAGCGATAGCTGCTCAAGAAGCAATTGCTTATTTAAATAAATAGTTGAAATAGGAAAACCAAAGGAATTATGTGGTTTTCCTTTTCTATTGAGACCGTATTTGTTAAACTTTGATAAAGGAGAGATTTATGTTAACACAATCAATCTATCAAGTATTTATTAGAAATCATACAGAAGAAGGGTCGATAAAGGCGTTAATCAAAGACATTGATCGAATTCAGTCGATGGGTTTTGATATTCTTTATTTAATGCCATTTCATCCCATTTCAGTTTTAAATCGTAAAGGAACTTATGGCAGTCCTTATGCAATTTCAAACTATTATGAAGTCAGTGAAGATCTGGGGACCTTAGATGATCTGCAAGAACTAATCAATAAGGCTCATTTGTTAAATATGAAAGTTATCATGGACATCGTCTTTAATCATACAGGAAGAGATCACACGTATATCACAACTCATCCAGAATATTATGTTTTAGACAATGAAAAAAACCCAACAGCTCGTGTAGCTGATTGGTATGATATTGCTGATTTTGACTTTGATAACAAAGACTTGTGGGAAGAACTGATTAATGTTCTTTATTATTGGTCTAACAAAGGAATTGATGGTGTCCGTTGTGATGTCGCATCCTTAATTCCATTAGATTTCTGGAAAGAAGCAAGACAAAGAGTAAATGTAACTCATCCGGAGTTTATGTGGTTCTCTGAAAGTATTGACTTAGATTTCTTGCATCACCTTCGTAAAGAGAACCATTTAGCTAACAGTGATGTTGAAATTCTTTCGATATTCGATGGCTCCTATGATTATGACTTGTGGAAAGAGTTTTCTAAAGTGCTTCAGGGTGAAAAAAACCTTGATGTATATTGTGCTCTGGTCAATTATCAAGCAGCTTCATTGTCTAAAGGAAAAATAAAGTGGCGTTTTATTGAAAATCATGATCAACCACGAAGCATGAGGGTTTTAAAGCGAAAAAAACTTGAGAGATTATGGTTAAGCTATATCATGATGCTACCGGGGATGGCCTTTGTTTATGCTGGTCAAGAAAGTTATCAACAGCAAGAAACTCCTTTGTTTGAGAAAGAAATGATTAATCGAGATTTTGATGAAGAACTATGTAACCTGATTACTCGCTTGAATCTATTAAGAAAAAGATTCTACAAAGATGGTGTGTTAGATTATCGATTAAGTAATAAAGACAATGTTTTAAGACTTGTAGTGTATACACCAACCCAAGAACTTGAACTGTTACTGAACCTTGATCTTGAAAGCAAAAAAGTGGATGTATTGAATGGTATCGCATTGAATCTAAGAGATGGTTCGAAATCAACAGTGAATAATGGTAAAATAGAGTTAATTAATAATCCGATTCTAATGATTCGGTAGGAGGGCTTATGGAAAATAAAAAAGTTATTGTCATTACAGGGATGTCCGGTGCAGGAAAAACAACAGCAATGTCTATTTTCGAAGACATGGGCTATTTATGTATCGATAACTTTCCTCATAGCTTGTTAAAAGAACTCTATAAACTAATTGAAAATGATGAAACCGAATTTTACAACAAAGTAGTGTTGGGCATAAATATAATGGATTTCAACCGTTTTTTATCCAGTGAAGCCTATAATATATTGAATCCTCAAGTATTCATGTTAACTGCTTCGAGTGATGAGTTGCTAAAACGATACAAGTACAATCGTCGTGTCCACCCTCTTGTGAAACAAGAGAAAGCTAAATCAGAGGTCGATGCTATACAGATTGAGTATAAAGAAATGAATCGTTTATTAGGATTTGATGAAACAATGATTGATACAACTTATTTGAATAAGCGTCAATTGATTCAACAAATTGAAAGACGAACGGAGCTGAGTTTTCGTTTTAATGCTGCCATTGTTTTTGCTTCCTTTGGCTATCGCTATGGAATCCCTCTCGATGCTGATTATATTTTTGATGTACGTTTTTTAGATAATCCTTATTGGAAAGAAACGTTAAGAGAGAAAACAGGACTTGATCAAGAAGTTGTTGATGCTGTTTTAGGTGACAGCAAGAGTGATAATTTCTTACATCGGCTAGTGTCTCTATTAGATGTCGTTATCGATGGTGTCCTTAATATGGATCGTTCGACAGTCACGATTGCGATTGGTTGTACTGGTGGGCAACATCGATCGGTAGTTATTGCTCAATATCTAGCGAATCATTATTCATCCAAGCGATTTGAATCCATTATAAATCCACATGAAGAACACCGTACTTTAAACATTATGGTCAATCATCGCGATACAGAAAAGAACTTGAGTTCTGTGGTCAAAGAAGCTAAGGAGAGTAAACAATAGTGTTAAGAGTCGTTGTTATTGGAGGCGGGCATGGTTCTGCAACGATGTTGAGAGGATTAAAACATCTTAATAATATTCATTTAACCTCGATTGTTGTGGTTAGTGATAATGGAGGGTCAACAGGACGTTTACGAGAACTATATAATATACCGGCAATAGGAGATATTCGAAATGTCATGACGGCGATGGCAGAAGAAGAAACAATGTTCCAGTTTTTAATGGATTATCGGTTTAAAGGAGAGAACAATGTCGATGTCATCGGACATAATTTAGGGAACCTAATTATGAAAGCGTTGATTGATCGTTCTGGTGGTAATCTTTCTGAAGCGATCTCAACGATCTCAAAAGTATTAAATGTTAAAGGAGACATCTTTCCAAGTTCATTAGAATCAATTACGTTGTATGCACGTATGAAAGATGAAACAATTGTTAAAGGTGAAGCAAATATTCCTAATGTTCATAACAGTATCAGTAAGGTGTTTTTTGATCATCGAGTCAAAGCGAGTTATCAAGCGTTACAAGCTATTCGTAAAGCAGATTTGATTATTCTTGGTATTGGTTCTCTGTTTACGAGTATTTTACCGAATTTAATAATTGAAGAAATTGCGGATGCAGTCAATAACAATCCGTGTCCGACGGTCTATTATTGTAATATTATGAGTGAACCAGGGGAAACAGATGGATACAATATGGAAGAACACGTAAATATGATAGAAAAACATGGTGTCAAAGTAGATGCTGTTGTCTATGCGGATGATAATATTCCAGAGAGATTACTGAATAAATATGATGAACATTCACAAACTGTCATCAAGATAACTGAAGAAAATCATCCTTACCAAGTCGTTTGTACTAAGTTATTAAGTTTTGAAGAGGATATGATTCGTCATAGTCCGTTTAAAATAAAAGAAACTTTCCAAAATGTTTTAGATAAGGTTTTATAAATATGTCGTTTACTCAATATGTAAAGAATGAAATTACCTTAAATGATTTATCTGATAATGAAGCGAAAGCCCAATTAGCTGCCTTAATTATGGGCAACGCCTCGATCGTGATTTCGAATAAGAATCTTCAGTTACAAGCGACGTTTTCTCAAGCGTTAATTGCGAAACGATTCGTTCAATTAGTCAAACAGATTTACCAAGTTCAAACGAAGTTAAATACGTTTAAACGAGTGAACTTAAAAAAGGATAACATTTATGAAATTGTTGTTCATGAAAAAACAAAGATTATTTTAGAGGACTTAGGTCTATGGACTAATCAAGGGTTACACGACTTATTATCGGTTCGTTTAGTTGCGAGTGATCAAACAATTTCTGCCTATATCGCAGGCTGGTTTTTAGCAAGTGGCTCTGTTAATTCCCCGCGTTCTAGCAATTATCACTTAGAGTTCAGGGTTAATAAAAACGTTCATAGAGATCATTTAATAGAATTGTTATCAAGGTATGCTATCAACGCGAAAGTAACCAGTCGCAGAAATCAAACTATTGTTTATATCAAAGCAAGTGATCAGATTGCTGATGTGTTACGGTTAATGAAAGCTCATCAATCACTTATGGAATATGAGAATATTCGAATTCAAAGAGATTTTCATAATTCACTGACTCGTCTTGATAACTGTGAGTTAGCGAATGAAGTTAAAAGTCTAAATGCAGGTTCTAAACAAGTTTCTGCGATTAACACGTTGGAAAAACATCATCGGTTACAATTTTTAGATGAACGATTAATAGATATTGCAAATCTTCGTGTTTCTAACCCTGAAGCATCATTAAAAGAACTAGCCCAAATTTATGAAAAAGAGAGTGGTATTGCGATGTCTAAATCAGGGATAAAGCATCGGTTGGATAAATTAATACAGATAGCCAACAAAATTGAAGAGAAGGAGAACTTAAATGAACAACAATAGCTTTCTAGGGATTTTAATATTTATCATTAGCGTTTTTATAGTAGTCACATTGATTCGAGTATTGTGGCCATTTGTTTTAATTTTTATTGTGTATGTCGTTATTCGCTCGTTCTTTATGAAAAAACCAAAAGTAAATTATCGCGAAACATATAGTGATTATAATGGTTCCACTCAGCAAACAAAGCAGGATTCAAATGTCATTGACGTCGACTTTGAAGAAAGAGAGCTGAAGGACCATGAGAATTAGAAAAGCAACATTCCTTGACAAAAAGATTCTTTATCAAGACTGGAAGACTGTTTTTAGTCATGATGATTTTGGCTCGATTGATTATTATTTTCAGAAACGCTTTAATCCAAGTAACTGTTACATCTTAGAAGAAAACAAGCAGATTATTTCAAGTTTGATGGTTCATCCTCATGATATGGTGCTCCATCAGAAAATAGTGAAAGTGGCGTATATTGTTGGAGTCTACACACGTCCAGATTACCAACACAAAGGTTATATGAAAACATTGATGAATTATGTGCTTAAAGAGTTAGAAAACACATTTTTATTGACGTTGATTCAAGGTTATTCACCAGAAATGTATGAACCTTTTGGGTTCGAATCAGTCTATGAACAAAATGTGTATGAACTAAGACGATCGATGATTCGTCCAATGGATTCCCACGGAATAAAATTGCGGTTAGACCCGAAGGATTTATTAGAAGCATACTTATATTATGCTCAGTACTTTACCGGATATTTTTGTAAAGATGAAGCTTACTATCTAGAAATGATGGAGTGTGTGAAAGCTGAAAATGGAGAATTTATCGGTGTTTATAATAATCAAGACTTGCGTGCTTATACTCGTTTAGTTCGTCATGATCAAAAAGTAATTGTTGATGAAGTTGTTTATAAAGACACCCATTCGCTTGTAAAGCTGTTGTCGTTTATTTTGACTCAAGATCCTAAGATTGAAGTGCGGATGACGGCTGTGGATAATTTATCCAAGATT
>JAAYEW010000127.1 GCA_012728555.1 Erysipelothrix sp. | reverse complement strand
TAAGAGTCTAGTGAACAAGAAATAAAGTCAGCGTCTTTGACATAATAGGTACTCTTAATTGGTGAAGGTCCAAAACGCAAGAATGAACGAGTTGCTCCTCCAGCTTTTCGAGAGTCATACGCAAAATATGCTTGTGAATATTGATTCGTATGATCGCCAATAATCTTAATCGACGATTTATTAGCAGATACTGTTCCATCAGAACCTAAACCATAGAAGATACATCCTGTTGAATCACGAGTCACTTCAAAATCCGGATCGGAACTAAGTGATAAATTGGTTACATCATCAACGATAGAAATAGTAAAGTTTCCATGAGGATTTTCACTGTTTAGGTGATCATAAACCGCTTTAATATCAGCAGGTTGAGTATCCTTGGAAGATAGACCATAACGTCCACCAATAATTAGTTTTACATTTTTGTGATGAGCTAAAGCAGAATAAACATCTAAGAACAGAGGTTCGTTAGCTCCCATTTCTTTAGTTCTATCTAAAACAGCAATTTTCTCAACTGTATCAGGGAGTACTTTTGTTAAATAGTCAACCGCAAATGGACGATAGAGATGAACTTTGACTAATCCTAGTTTCTCTCCTTGAGCATTTAAGGTATCGATAACTTCTTCAATCGCTTGAGTAACAGATCCCATCGCTACAATCACGCGAGTTGCATCAGGAGCACCATAATAAACAAATGGAGCATAATGACGCCCAGTTAGTTCAGATACTTTTTCCATGTAGTCTGCTACAACACCAGCAACCTTACTTGCATGAAGGTTTTGCGCTTCACGGCCTTGGAATGAGATATCATCATTTTCTGCCCCACCACGAGTTACAGGATTTGTGTGTGGGTTTAATGCATTATTACGGAATGCTTCTAGAGCATCTTGATCAATTAATCCTTTGAGTGCTTCTAAATCAATTTCTTCTACTTTTTGAATTTCGTGAGACGTTCTAAAACCATCAAAGAAATGAATAAATGGATATTGAGCTTTAATTGCTGATAAATGAGCAACTCCAGCTAAATCCATAGACTCTTGAACAGAGTGCGAAGCAATCATTGCGACACCTGTTTGACGAGCTGCATAAATATCTTGGTGATCACCAAAGATTGATAAAGAACGAGTCGCAATAGATCTTGCGGCAACATGAAGTACTGCAGGTAATAATTCACCAACCCATTTGTAAAGGTTTGGAATCATTAAGAGTAACCCTTGAGACGCTGTAAATGAAGTCGAAAGAGTTCCTGATTGTAAAGCACCATGAACAGCAGCTGCTGCTCCACCTTCTGATTGCATTTCAACTACTTTAACTGGTTGTCCCCAAAGATTCTTACGGCCTTGTGCAGACCAAGCATCAATAAGTTCTCCCATTGTAGAAGAAGGTGTAATTGGATAAATCGCTGAAAACTCAGTAAATGCATACGCTACATGCGATGCAGCTGTGTTTCCATCAATTGTCATATAATTCAATTTTTGTGACATTGTCGGTATGTTCCTCCTTTTTTACTAACCTTCTCTATTATAGACCATAACTTAGTCAATTTCTATATCTGACAGCCCTTTTTTGCAGAAAGTTTCCTATAGCTAACAAATTATAGTGGATTGATTAATTATTTGATTTGATTTAAACTACTCATAAGGTGATCTTATGAAAAAACTTGAAATTAATATGTTGCACATGACCAATCAACCGCAAGGTCAAGGGGTCGCATCCGCAACAACAGAACAAATTAATTTGCTATTGGAAAATGCTCAAGAGGATTTGATCGTTTTATCGAACCAAAAGGAAGATGGTGACATCAACCACTTTCATCAAATTGATCCTTTACTTTATTTGCGGATTAAAGGCTCTCAGGCAATCAATGTGATGCATGTCCATTTTTTACCAGAAACCTTAGATGGATCGATTAGTATGCCAAAACCAATTATGGATGTTATTAAATTGTATTCGTTAGACTTTTATAAGTCTGCAGACTATTTAGTAGTTGTTAATCCAATTTTTATTGAACCACTAACATCCTATGGAATCCATAAAGACAAAATTAAGTACATCCCTAATTATGTTTCAAAAGATAAATTCCATCCGATTGATGTCAGCCAACGAAACGAATTTAGAAAGAAATACAATATTTCACCCGATGCCTTTGTAGTAATCGGAGTTGGACAAGTCCAAACAAGAAAAGGTGTAATCGACTTTGTTGAAGTTGCTAAACAAATTCCTGATGTGACCTTTGTCTGGGCTGGGGGATTCTCATTTGGAGTTATTACTGATGGTTATAAAGAGCTTAAGGAAGTTGTAGAAAATCCACCTGAAAATGTGATTTTCACGGATATCATTCCTCGAGAAGATATGAATAAAGTTTATAACATGGCAGATGTACTATTTATGCCATCGTACAACGAACTATTTCCTATGGCAATCCTTGAAGCATGCAATAGCCATGTTCCGATGGTATTAAGAGATCTAGACTTATACGTAGATATTCTGTTTGAGAAATATCTAAAAGGTCATGATAATCATGACTTTACGGATTTAATCAATGAACTTAAGAGAAAAGAAGCATTGTATACTCAAGCAACAGCTTTCTCAAAAGAGATTTCAGAAATATATTCAAAAGAAAATGTATCAAAACAATGGATTGATTTCTACCAAAAAATATACAAAGACAGGCAGAATACTCACAAGCATTTTATTGATGCAGATACCTATGACAATATCTTAGCTAAAGAAACAAGTGCTATTATCGAAAGTAGTGCTATTAACCCAATGCCTGTTGGAAATATTCAAGTGAATGATTTACTTGAGCTCAAGAAAATTGGTAGCTTTTCTTCTGAGAAGATTATCGTAAAGGTAACTGCCGTTCATTATCATCAACGATTGGATAGTGATGATAATTTTGATTTTATAGCACCTTTCAAAGAAAAAATTAATCGTTCAGAAGATAGATTGTCAAGACATGCTTCCAAAGTTTACTTAACGATTATTGAATTTGACAATGT
>JAAYEW010000126.1 GCA_012728555.1 Erysipelothrix sp. | reverse complement strand
TCGTGAAATATTATATTGCAAATTGTTTTTCACAATTTGAGAGTCCGAGATAAACCATTGTTGATGATTGTAGCTAATACTTATTTCCCAGCCCCCTGATTCAAAATTAAGCCCACTAAACATCTTTTTTTCATTATTTATTTGATAAATAATATGTTTTATTTCATCAGTGTCAGATAGTTTGATTTCAGTTGGTCCAGGATACGTTTTAATTACCATTTCCCTCCCTTCACTATATACTATTGGTTTAAAGCTTATGAACCAAAACATTAATAAGAAAAATAGGACAAACAACACAAAATATTTTATTTCTCATAACATTCACTATGAACCAATTTAAATCTTGGTTCAAATCCTTTCTTTTACTAATAGAATGTATTTTTGTTAAAATATTCCTTTAAGTATATTAACAAAATAATTCATTTTTGTAAACGCTCACAATCAAATCTTAGTAAATTTTACATTAACTTAAAAAATATTTATTTTGTGATTTTGCTTGGTCAATGAATTCTTTTCATATTATAATGTTTTTTTGTTAAGTATAAATCAGGCAAATTTAATGATTTCTTTTACAAATTTAAGTTATTTATTCTAATAAAGGGCTTGAAGCTTTGTCACCAACGTTACTATATGCTGTTATAATGATTATGACATATCACATTTTTAAGGTTTCAAACTAATTAAGATTAATTTACCAATTTAAAAACGCACTATTTAGTGCTTTTTCGTTACTTAAATGATGGTGGAGATAACTAGAATCGAACCCCACTCATTAACCTTGGCAAGGTTACATTCTACCATTGAACTATATTTGCTTGGCGGTCCGGTGGTGTAGCGGTTAACATGTCTTTCTGTCATATAGGAGATCGCGGGTTCGATTCCCGTTGGGGCTGTTATTATTTATTTGCTTAGACTATTGATTAATGTTTTTTTATACTTCTGTGGGTGGTAATTACCACCTTTTTATATGTTTTTCTTTGATCACAAAAAACTGACCTTGTCATTGGTCAGTTTCGTGTTTCTAATACATTGGCATGTCTGGTAGTTGTGGTTTATCTTGTTCAGGAAGGGATGCGACTGCCGCTTCTGTTGTTAAGAACATTGAAGCAATACTAGAAGCATTGAGGAGTGCCATCCGTGTTACTTTGGTTGGATCAACAATTCCAGACTTGAATAAATCTTTCCATTCACCGAGTTTCGCATCAAAGCCTTTCGTTAAATCACCTAATTGAATGTTTACGATTTCCCTTCCATCAAATCCAGCATTTTCTGCGATTTGATAGAGTGGTTTCTTAATGGATTCAAAGACAGCATTGATTCCTTTTTGTTCATCTTGGTTATCTGCTTCAAGGGTTGATTTTAAAGCAACATACGCTTTAATCAAAGCGAGTCCTCCTCCTTCAACAATCCCTTCAGCGACAGCTGCTTTGGTTGCGTTGAGCGCATCTTCAATTCTTAATTTCTTTTCTTTCAGTTCAACTTCGGTGTTAGCTCCCACTTTAATGATTGCAACACCATTAGTCATCTTCCCTAAACGTTCATTGAGCCGTTTGCGATCATAATCGCTCTCTGTGTTATTGATTTGAGCTTTAATTAAATCAATCCGTTGAGTCAGGCTTGCTTCATCGGCTGCTCCATCAATAATTGTCGTATCATCCTTCTTAACAATTACTTTACCAGCTTTACCTAAATCTTCTATGGTAGCTTCTTTAATGTCTTTTCCAAATTCCTTTGTAAAGTAAGTTGCTCCTGTTAATGTTGCGATATCTTGCAAAATCTCTTTTTGGTTGTCACCAAAGCTTGGAGCCTTAGTTGCAACAACATTTAAAGTTCCACGAAGTTTGTTAACAATTAAATTAGTTGTGACTTCGTTATCGAAATCTTCAGCAATCATTAAAAGAGGACGTTTCGCTTGTAAAATTTGTTCAAGCAGTGGAACCAATTCTTGCATTGAAGTTAGTTTATAGTCACAGACTAAGA
The DNA here is from genome assembly GCA_012728555.1 of Erysipelothrix sp. Taxonomy (GTDB): domain Bacteria; phylum Bacillota_I; class Bacilli_A; order Erysipelotrichales; family Erysipelotrichaceae; genus DUUI01. Next base: position 8,152 of record JAAYEW010000126.1, on the reverse strand, counting down.
CATAAGCATCTTCAAGGGTTGTTTCCATTTTCTCACGATCAGAAGCCATCAGTGGAGAAAGATACCCCTTATCATATTGCATACCTTCAACAACTTCTAAAGTTGTTTCAAAGTCATTGGATTCATCCACAGTGATGACGCCATCTCGACCTACTTTATCCATTGCTTCCGCAATAATCTTTCCGATATCTGTGTTTGAAGCAGAGATAGCAGCCACATTGGCGATGTCTTCAGCACTTTCAATTTTTTTACTTTGTTGTAGTAAATGTTCCGCGATTTCTTTAGCAGCTTTTTCTATCCCACTTCGCATTAAAACTGGGTTTGCTCCTTTTTCAACAGCTTCCACTCCTTCATGAATAATGCTTTGAGCAAGAATGGTTGCTGTTGTAGTTCCATCTCCTGCGGTGTCATTGGTTTTATTGGCTACTTCATAAAGAAGTTTCGCTCCCATATTTTCAAATTTATTCTCAAGTTCAATTTCACCTGCGATGGTTACCCCATCGTTGGTAATTAATGGAGCCCCATAGCTTTTCTCTAAAACAACATTTCTTCCTTTAGGCCCAAGTGTCACTTTAACAACATTAGCCAAAGTATCTACACCCTTTATCAATAAATCTCTTGATTCTTTACCATGTACTACTTCTTTTACCATTATGACTCACTCCTTTTCTATTCAACTATAGCTAGAATGTCTTTCATTTCAACTAGCACATATTTTTCATTGTCATGGCTAACTTCAGTGGTAGCGTATTGTTTAAAAATTACAATATCTCCTACCTTTACTTGCATTTCAATTTTTTCACCACTATCAGTGATTTTACCAGGACCTACCGCAATTACTTTTCCAGTATTTGGTAGTTCTTTACTCTTCTCAGAGAGAATCAAACCACTTTTTGTGACATTTTCTTCTTCTACTTTTTGAAGAAGAACTCGATCCAATAAAGGTTTTAACATATATCTATTCCTCCTTCTTTAGCACTTAACCTTAATGAGTGCTAGCAATACTATTATATTGAGACAATTAAAGTTGTCAAGCTAACAAATAAAAAAAGAATCCATCTTGGATTCTATTTATATATCAACCTTGATTTTTTGATGATCTTTTTGCCCAAAAATATCAATCGCATTCTGTAGTTTTCTCATCTCAAAAGGATATTTTTCAAACATTTTTGTAAAGGTAGCACTCTTGGTAATCGCCTCTTTATGATGGATCAGTTGCCCTGAAAAATAATATGCTTTGATTTGAGCATCTAACTCCGCAATACTTAGTAAATCATCCTCATCACTTATGGATCCATCATCAAGTAGTTTAAATGCTGTTCGACGATAATTAGCATAATGAATAGTATTGTAAGCCATGGATTCAAATTGGGGTATCTCTTCAAAATATTTAGACACATCAACTTTCTGAGTTGAATAGTCAAACGATGTCGATGGTGTGTACGCAACGACTCCATACTGAATCGAATAAATGGATAACGCTTGGGTTGCGATGTCCACAATCTCGTTTTCTTCTTGAATGCTTTGAACATGGATATGACCACTAAGAGATAATTTCACATCATACTTTTTTAACAAACTTTGTAACTCATTTGAATTATCAATGGTGAATCCTGCGTTGAGTCCTTCATGATGAATGAGCGTGTTGTGGTGCGAAACAAAAAGGATTTCAGCGTTTCTAGATGCTGATGCTTGAAGCTGATTCTCTAACCACTGAAGTGTATTTGCTTTGAAGTAACCTCCATGAAGGTTATCACACGAAGCATCACATCGGCTATCCATCATAAAAATATCGAGTGAATCACTGACTTCTACGACATAACTTAAACTGTTCTGATCCATGCTTCTTGCTTGTCGATAACCATAGTTTTCATAAAACTTTAGAAATTCAGTCTCACTAACTGACTGTGCCGAATAAGATTGTGTTTCTGTTATTTTGATGGCGTCTTGACTATCAATGTCATGATTTCCAGGTGTAACTAAGACCAAAGACTCTAGCTTTTGTAGCAGTTGACTTAAATGTTTGTGGTTCTCTTTTTCACCATTAAAAACAAGATCCCCGTTAAGTATAATCACTTCGGGTTTTTCTTCCATCATTTGTAGAACAAAACTTTCCGTTATTTCAGAAAGATAAGGAATCACTTTCCCATCCGCTTTTTCACTAAGACTTTGAGATCGCTGGTGGTTGCCAATCATCGATGGATGGGCATAATGAAGATCATTCGTTACAACGATTTTTAGGGCTTTGTCCCCCTCATAGGGTAAGTAAGCTTTTGCTGTGCAACCACTTAACATTAATAAAAAGACCATGATTATTTTTTTCATGGTCTCATTATAGCATTAAAGATGGGAATAGTCTTTTAGTTTTAGAGCTCGTATGAACTTAAATGGATATTCGCATTCAATAAGCATTCCTGTTTTAACATCAATCTCTTTTTGGCACAGTTCATGGACCCATTGTGAAATGTATGGTTCATGACCAACAAAAAGTAAATAGTCATAGGTTTGATGTTCATTTATGCACTTTAGAAGATCATCTCTATTGCCAGATTTTAGAAATTCTATTTCAGTAATTTCTTGACTAACATACCGTGCTGTTTCGACAGCTCTTATTAATGGAGAGCTGAATACTTTGGTTGACGCGGTTGAAAGATAAGCGCGAAGATAAGGTATCTTCTCTTGCAACTCTTTGTGTGCTTCCTGTGTTAAATGACGTTCACTATCAAGAATACCCGTCTGGAGTGCTTCTGCTTTTCCATGACGAATAAATAAAACCTTCATTAAAGTTCTAGTACTTCTTCTTTTTTATCTTGTGGATAATAGCCACGTTGATAGTAGTGAGTATGTAGAAGTTTATGAGACAATTCAGAGTTTGGTTCTCCTAAAAAATCTTTGTATATTTTAATGATTTCTGGATTATGATGTGATTTACGAAGCATTTGACTCTCATCTTCCGTATAGAGTGCTTGTGCTCTTAACGCATGCGGATTGAGGGTTAATCGATCTTTCGCACTAACAATCGGTTGTCCGCCTCCATGGACACATCCACCAGGACATGCCATGACTTCGATGAAGTGATATTCTTTTTCCCCATTTCTTACTGCGTCCAACACTTTGGATGCATGAAGCACTGTGTGAGCAACAGCAATTTTAATTTCTGTATCCACACCATTAATAGGTAATACAACACTTGCTTCTTTAACCCCCCTGAGATCTCGGACTGCGTGATATTCGATGTCTTGTACATCGGTCCCTGTTAAAATGTCAGCAGCTGTGCGAAGAGCTGCTTCCATCACTCCTCCGGTTGCTCCAAAGATAACGCCTGCTCCGGTGTAGTCCCCCATTAAAGGATCAGGTTTTTCATCCGGTAAATTATTGAAATCAATACCTGCTGCACGAATCATATCTGCTAGTTCTCTGGTTGTTAAGGAAACATCAACATCCCGCAGACCATCGACTTGCATCTCTGGGCGGTTTGCTTCTGATTTCTTCGATGTACATGGCATCACCGAAACGGATAGAATTGATTTAGGATCAATGTTGTGTTGTTTGGCGTAATAGGTTTTAATCATTGCTCCCATCATTTGTTGAGGGGATTTACAGGTGGATAGATTTTCTAAAAAGTCTGGATAATACATTTCACAGAACTTAACCCAGCCTGGTGAACATGACGTTATTAAAGGTAGTTTCCCTCCATTTAATACGCGAGATATTAACTCATTGGCTTCTTCCATGATTGTAAGATCGGCTGAGAAGTTCGTATCAAAAACTCGGTCAAATCCTAATCGACGTAAGGCCGCTGTCATTTTACCAGTAGTTGGGGTTCCCATTTTAACACCAAATTCTTCACCAATAGCTGCTCTGACAGAAGGTGCTGCTTGCACAACGACATGAATCGTTGGATCATCGATAGCGTCGAACACTTGTTCGATGTTTGATTTTTCTCTTAAAGCAGCTACCGGACAAGCTTCAATGCATTGACCACAATAGATACAGTTAACATCTCGCATGGAGTAATCGAAGGCTGGAGCGACTTCACTGTGGAATCCTCTTCCGACAAAATCAAGTACACCTAACCCTTGAACCTTTTTACACGTGTTGACACATCGTCCACACAAAATACATTTGGAAGTATCTCTGACAATTGACCAACTTAGATTGTCAATTTTAGCTTCTCGCTTTTCACCAGTAATACTAACGACATCGATGCCCCGTTGTTCACAAAGGGTTTGTAGCTCACAGCTGCCATTTCGATTGCACGTTAAGCAGTCTCTGTTGTGATTAGCAAGAATGAGTTCTAGATTTTGTTTAACAGCTTTACGAATTTTGGAAGTATTAGTTTTAATTGACATCCCTTCTTCTACTTTTAACGCACAAGAAGCAGGTAAATTTCGCATCGGTCTTCCGTTAATTTCGGCTTCTACGACACAGAGACGGCAAGCAGCAATTTCATTGATATCTTTTAAGTAGCATAGTGTCGGTATGTCAAATCCTGCTTGTCTTGCTGCTAAAAGCACTGTCAAGTTTTCATCAACTTGAAGTGGTATATTATTAATTGTGATGTTTACTTTTTTAGGTTCTATCATCACAGTGAGATTAAGGTCTTGTTCTCTTATTGACATAATGGCCTCCTATTTATGAATGATGGCATCAAAAGCACAATTTGATGTACAAGCACCACAATGAATGCATTTGAGCTGATCGATGACATGTGTTTCTCTGATGGTTCCATCAATTGCTTGGACTGGACATAGACGAGCACATTTCCCACAACCAACACATCGATCGGTAATGTAATATCCCATGAGTGAATGACAAACTTTGGATGGACATTCTAAGTCATAGACATGTGCTTCATATTCGTTTCTAAAATACTTAAGCGTTGATTTAACTGGATTTGGAGCTGTTTGACCTAAGGCACACAGTGAAGTCAGCGAAATGTTTTCGGCAAGATCCTCTAACATTTCAAGATCACGCTCTGTTGCGGACCCTTCTGTAATTTTAGTAAGTATTTCGAGCATTCGTTTGGTTCCTTCGCGACATGGAACACATTTACCACAAGATTCATCGACACTAAATTCTAAGAAAAAGCGCGCGATATCAACCATACAGTTGTCTTCATCCATGACAATCATTCCACCAGATCCCATCATGGACCCAATAGAGACTAAGTTATCAAAATCGATAGGTGTCTTTAAGTGTTCTGTTGTAATACAACCACCCGATGGACCCCCTGTTTGAACTGCTTTAAATTTTTTACGATTAGGACATCCACCACCAATTTCTTCAATCATTTCCTTCAGAGTAATTCCCATCTCGACTTCTACTAGACCAGTGTTGGTAATTTTTCCACCTAATGCAAAGACTTTTGTTCCTGGAGATTTGTCGGTCCCAAGCGATCTGAACCAATCTTTCCCTTTCAAAATGATTTGAGCGATATTCGCAAGGGTTTCGACATTATTAATGTTGGTTGGTTTTCCCCATAATCCTGCTTTTGCTGGAAAAGGAGGTTTGTTTCGTGGAATCCCTCGTTGACCTTCGATACTTGCGATAAGGGCTGTTTCTTCGCCACAAACAAAAGCGCCTGCTCCTAATCGAATATCAATTTCAAAATCAAAACCACTGTTGAGAATATTTTTGCCTAATAATCCATAGTCTTTTGCTTGTTGAATGGCAATTTCAAGACGCTGAATGGCTACTGGATATTCCGCACGGACATAGATATATCCTTGAGTCGATCCGATAGCATATCCCCCAATAATCATAGCTTCGATGATGCTGTGAGGATCGCCTTCAAGTAGAGAACGGTCCATAAAGGCTCCGGGATCCCCTTCATCCGCATTACAGATAAAGTATTTTTGATCCGCATCATTCTCAAGCGCAAATTTCCATTTGAGGCCTGTTGAAAAACCTGCGCCTCCTCTACCACGCAGTCCACTAGCAATGACTTCGTTTACGACATCCATCGGTGTCATGGTTTCTAATGCTTTAGCAAGAGCATGATAACCATCGATGGCTATGTATTCTTCAATATTTTCGGGATTAACATACCCACAGTTTTTTAACACAACACGATTTTGTTTCTGATAAAAACCTAAATCTAAAATATCATCGGATTTAACTTTTAAGTGCTTCAGCGACTCTATGAGTTGGAGCTCTCTTTCACTATACAGCTCTTTTGGCTCTTTGATGTTTTCGTGGCTTAATCGAATCAAGCCTTCTTTGGAGAAGTGTAAGAGTTCTAAAGCCGCCTCTTCTTGTTGTCGTAGTCCTGTTAATGTAAATTCTTTGACTTTTTCATTATTTATTAGATGTGATTCAAGAATCCGTACTGCTCTTTCTGGTGTAACATGAACATATGTGATTTTAGGTTGCCCTTTTTGGTACACCTCTACGATTGGTTCATAAGCACACATTCCAATACAACCAGTTTTTTCAACTGTCACATTTTTAAAGTTTTGATGTTCTAACTCATCTTGTAATGCATCATAGACTTTTTGTGCTCCAGAAGATAATCCACAGGTTGCCATTCCAACAACTATTCTGAAGTCGTTGGTTTCAAAATGTTGATGTTTGAATTCTTCTGCTTTCATTTTAAGATGTGTTGAATGTTGTATTAATTGATTATAAACTGTCATTATCAGCACTTCCTTCTTTGTAGTCTTTGATGATACCCCAAATTTCTGAAGTGTCATGAATGTTCGCAAAGACATCACTATCAATCATCATTACGGGTGCTAAACTACAGCAGCCTAAGCATCGTGTTGCCTCTAGAGTAAACATGGCATCCATTGTTGTTTGATCGACTTTTATATCTAAGATCTTGGATACCTCTTCGATTACTTGTTGAGCCTTTTTGACGTAACAAACGGTTCCCATACAGACAGAAACGGTATGTTTGCCTTTGGGTTCTGTGGTAAATTGCGAATAAAATGTTGTGACTCCATACAATTCAGCGATTGGCACTCCTAATTTAAAAGAAATATGTTTGTGAACTTCAAGTGGTAAGTAACCAAAAAGACTTTGAGCCTTTTGAAGTACATTCAAAGATATTCCTTTCTTATCTTGGTAAGAATCGATGTATTGATCGAGAAGGAGATAACGATTATCATTTTCCGCAATTTGAATGCTATTATTTTGCATTGTATTGCTCCTTTCAACAGCTAAATCTATTATATACAAGTCAGTTGTGAAATGAAAGCGCTTTTTTATTAATTTGTCAAGTAATTTGATTCTTTCACAAAAAAAGAGAACACGTCTCTTTTTTAGCCAATCTTTATACTTCCCATTTGACTGTTGATTGCCAACACCTTGTTACTATTTCCAACCGTAATGGTCATTGTCGATCCTTCTTTTGTTTGAGAAATAACTGAGCGATTCACTTTGACATTTCCCATACTTGTTTTAGCCTTAACGATTCCACTAAATTGATCCCCGATTAGTGTTGTTGATCCCATTGCGACATCGATGTTACCATACCCATCAAAATCAATCAGTTTCACACTTCCCATACTGCATTTGTAGTTGACTTCTTGTTGTTGACCAGTGACTTTAAGTGAGCCCATATCTGCTTTAATAGCACTGTGACCATAGTTTCCTTCAACGTGAACACTTCCCATGGATGCATCCAAATCAAGATCAAATAATTTAGTATTAGGTGTTTTGACGTTAATTACTAAATTACTGTTCACATTGTTTAAAACATTATTCTTTAGCTTTGTTCTAATATTTAAAGTTGTTCCAACCTGTTCAATGATAAAATCATTGTACTCAAGATTTGTTTTACCTTCAATGGTAACAAGAATATTGTCTCTTTTTTCACTGCTGACATTGATTTTCTCAAGTTGAGCCGTCACTTTAATTGTGTTGATTGATGTAACTTCAAATTGCTTTTGTTCAAAAATTGTATACATATTGCTATTCCTCTCATCCTTTTTTGTAGTAAATCGTATATTCCCCTCACCAATATTTTTTACTTTATCTTTCAAGAAAAAGAACCCAACCAACAATCCTACTAAAACTAAGGCAATGATGACCACCACAAAAATGAAGAGTGCTTGAACAATCCCTAGAGTTGCTCCTAAGACTGGTGATATTAGTTTAAATAGAACATAAGCAATAATGACGGCAAAGATTACGTTGAAGACTGTTT
>JAAYEW010000125.1 GCA_012728555.1 Erysipelothrix sp. | reverse complement strand
TTACGAAGAAGAACTAACGTTACAAAGATTGCTATCTGGCAAGGTATTTACATCGGTTATTCTAAGTGTGTTGAATCAATATCCAACTTCTACATGTGACATTCTTTATCCTCTTGTTCAGGATTTACCAGCGTTAGAGAAAACAATTCCATCAAAAAAGAGTTTACCAATTATCAAGCAACATACGTATGAAACAATTGACTTGCGAGAAGATATCCAGGGTCTTAATTTGTCACTTTTCGATAGTTCGAGTCAAAAAGAGAGAGGACGTCTACTTCATAGAATTATTGAAACCGTAGATAAGGGAAGCTTTGTTAGCGAAGATTTTGAGATTGATTTTAATGACAGTGAGGCATTGCATTCGTATTTTAATCATCCTTTCACTAAAGAATTGTATAAACACCAGTTGCATCATGAAGCTGCTATCGCCTATGAAAGTAACGAATCCTTGATTTATGGGTATGTCGATATGATTTCAGAAAGTGTTGATAAAGTTGTGATTGTTGATTTTAAAAGTGACAGGATTTCTGATGGTCAACAACTAATCAATCGATATCGGAATCAACTTTTAAAGTATGTTGATGGAATTAAAATGGTTTATAACGATGTATTAATTGAGGTTTATCTTTATTCATTTAGCTTAAATGAATATATCAAGGTCTCTTTGTAAAAACAAAAAGAGATAGTCTTTTTCGTTTGACTATCTCTTATTTCATTTTCATCTAACTTTAGATTCTAAGGAGTGTATCCTTTTAAATTTCATGTTTAATTCTATTCAATTGTAGATCAAGCATAATCTCTTTGGCATGAATCTTCTATTTTCATTGGTCTCACGCCTTTCGTGTTTGTATATATGTAATTTTAGTATATTTCCATCCATTATGGATTAAACAATTTTTCAAGTCGTTTAGAATCATTCGTTTAGTTCACTTAACAGCTGCTTACGAATAATCAAGTTTTTGTTAAAAAATCGCATCTGTTCAAAACGATTGATTGGGATATTATACTTCCATTATTCCTAAATAATTGTCCATTGGTCTGTCCTCTTTTCGTTATATTAGAAATTTTAATACCTTTATCTTCAATTTTGGTATCACTCCTTTCTAAATTAACATTTCTTTCTTCTTTTCCAAAAGAGATTATCCTTGGTAATTTAAGAATAACATATTATCTGAGTAAAAAAAGCCCTTACATTTAAAATGTTTTCTGTTATAATAGAACTGTTGGGACCAATCAATCAAAACTAAAATAATCCTGTAGAAGTTGTAGAATACTACTTTTTTTTATGTTGAATGTTTGAATCTGTAAAAAAACACCCTCTTGGATGTTTTTTGAGTTACTATTTATGATTCAAACCAATTAAAGTGTTCACAAATAGTTAATATTTCGTTATCCTCTTGTTGACTAACATAGTCTGCAATGGCTTTTAGTTCATCTCTGGCATCTTTCATAGCAATGGATATAGCCGCATGTTGTAAAAACTCAATATCGTTTAGAGAATCTCCAAACGCTACATAGGGTTCAGAAATAACACGTTTTAATCCATCGTATTTGTTGGCATCTGAAAAGATGATATCGACGTACTCATGAATTCCTGGTATTAATTGAAATTCTGGAAATTCATCAAATAAAGAATGATCCGTTCCATAACCCATTAATGTAAAGATTTTTTCGTTGTTGTATGTTTGAGGAGTAGGTATGTTGCCTGCTAAATCAGTGTGAACTTTTCTGACGGTATCATATACGGGTGTATAAAGTGTCCAATTATCTCCTTGTCCTAGTAATCCATATTCCTGTTTATTAGCTAGGCGGATAAGATCAATCATGACTTCTGGTTCGATTACTTGCTCATAAACCGTTTCAAATTCCTTATTTAACACGCGTTGTCCATTATTAAGAACATAATAATCCCAATCGGCGAGTTCATGAATCCCTTCGTCTTTGACGGCTCCCCATGCTCTACCAGTTACAATACCTAATTTGAAACCACGTTGTTTTAATTTGTGTAGTACCTGTTTGGTTGATGGGTCAATAGTGTTGGTTCTTGGATTTATTAAGGTGCCATCGATATCAAAACAAATTACTTGATAAAGCATGATGGGTCTCCTTGATTCTCTAGTAGTTGATTTAAAATGACCATGACACCCTCTTCATCATTACTGAGTGTTGAGTAATGACTAATCTGTTTGATTGCTGGTTGAGCATTATCCATCGCAAAACTATACGTTGCTTGTTGCATCATTTCGTAGTCGTTCATCGCATCTCCAAAGGTCATTGTTTCGTCAGGAGTAATCCTGTTTTTTTCTTGATAGACATGTAAAGC
>JAAYEW010000124.1 GCA_012728555.1 Erysipelothrix sp. | reverse complement strand
GCATCCGCTTTTAACTCTAATACTTTTTCGATTAGTTGCTCTGGATGTGTGGACCCACATTTTGTATTGATGTTGTAACCATCCGGTTGATCATTCATGACAACAACTTCCCCACCAAAGAGTTCAAAAGCTTTCTTAGCTGTTGATACACTAGCTCCATTGGCACAATCCAAAACAATCTTCAGTCCACTTAGATCCATTGATAAGTTTTCTTTTAAATAATCCATATAGGCATGAATCGTGTTTTCATCATCATAAACAATAACTCCTAAGTTATCACCATTGACCCATTCCAACTCAAATTCATTGTCTAAATAACGCTCTATATATTCCTCTGTGTCAGGATCCATCTTTTCACCAAGTTCACTAAACAGTTTGATCCCATTGTCATAATATGGATTGTGACTCGCTGAAATCATCACCGCTCCCACTGCATCGCTATTGGCTGTGATATAAGACACTACTGGTGTAGGAACTACGCCAAGTAATTTAACATCCATACCCATACTTGCTAGTCCACTTGCTACTCCTGCTTCAAGCAGTGATGAGGATAAGCGGGTGTCCATTCCTACGTATACATTCTTTTTACCGTGTTTGTTGTAAAGAGCATTGCCTAAACACGCTCCGACTTTAAATGCTTGAAGAGCATCTAAAGTGTAGTTAACTTTTCCTCTAAATCCATCGGTACCAAAATACTTCATCGTTAATTCTCCTTCTGTGTTACAACGATATCTATTTCATCACTTACTAATCGGTAGGTCACTAATGAGTCTGGTCCTTCGACAACTAATTTAACTTTTTGTGGACCTACACTTATGTTTATCATATCCAACGACACCCGAATCTTGCTGACATCGATTGCATCTAAACGTGCTTGTGTCCCTTCAATGATAACAGTAGCTACCATTGGTGCATTGTCTGGTTTGTTGATTTCATAGTTCTTAATGTTATTCTCAAAGAAGATTTGAGAACCTTCAATTGAACGAGTTGTTTTATCTTTCAGTTTGATATCTAAATTAACTGTCGTGGTATTCATCGAACGAACCCCATCAGGTGTCGGTATAGTCACTTTTAATTTAGTATCAGCTGTTAAGCTTTCCGCATTGATCGGTACTTCAATCATTGATATTTTATTCAAAATATCTTGAGGTGCATACAGTGTTACCGATTCAAAATCCATCGTAATACTATCAATGGCTTTATTGTTTGGAATTGTGCCTGTTGGTTTAATAACAATAGGAACTTGCCTATTTGGTGAAGAAATTGCAACCGAAGCGTTGACAACACTTGGCGATACAACGACATCCATTAATTTTCCATCTTGATCATAAATCTTTACTTGTGCTTCGATCGTAAAGGATTCTTTTTTATCCTTTACATCAATCAAGGCTCTTACCATTGAGATGGAGTCTAATTTTTCATTAGAGGCATTAATTGTAACTTCACTTAAATCTAAGATTGGCTCTGAAACAATATACTGTGCATCCAAACGATCTAAATTAATAAATTCTGGAGTCACCACGAAGGTTCGACTTGACTTGCGTTGTAGTGAAACATCCGCATATTCTGGACTTAAGACAACACTTAATCCAGGTAAAAATCCTTTTGTACCAAATTTTACTCGATGATTTCCTTCGCTCAAAGCTTCTAAGTCCAATACAACTGAAACTTGTCCGTCATTCTTCATGGCGTTGACGGTCACAAAGTCTCCTGTTACCACAGCTGTTACATTGTCTGGAATACCCACGACATCCATCATTTCTTTGTTGACGAGTGTTTCTATTGTAACGTTATCAAAGGTATAACTTGATGTTATTGAGTTTGCTTGTTGATTTGAATAATTGACAGAAATAAACAAGAGTGCAGCGATTGCTAATGAAACAAGAGATGCATAGCGATTAGAATACAACAATTTATCAACTATCAACGCAAAAAAGGAAGCAATTCTAAAAAAGGCTCTATTTATTTTATAGAAGATTCCACTCGATGTTTTCTTACTCATGTTTGCCTCCATTCTTTCTTGGAAGTTTCATTGGGTCGTCGTCTTGAAGTGTTTTTGTTTTGCGTTGTAACTCTGACATTGATGTAGTTGAAACGTCTTCAAAACTTGTTTCTTTACTCTTTCTAAAGAACGACATCCAATCATTTTCTGGTGGTGTTTCTTCAAAACCTAAACCATTGTACAAGAACTCATACAGTGTTTCCATAGAATCCATAAGTGTTAGTTTACCATTTTGAGCAATTGAAATAGACCCTGTCTCTTCAGAAACAACAACCGTAATCGAGTCCGTAATTTCAGAGATTCCAACGGCTGCTCGGTGTCTTGCTCCAAAACGCGATGGAATTTCTTGGTTAGTCGGTGGGAAATAAGCAGAGGCACACGCAATTCGATCGCCTGTTACAATTACTGCGCCATCATGAAGTGGCGTAGAGGTTACAAATATTGAGGTTAACAATTCTTTGGTGAGATCGGAATTTAAGACTGTCGCATTTTTAATATAATCTTCCAAAGAGATTGATTTTTGTATTGTAATTAATGCTCCTGTTTGGGTAGATGACATTGCAAAGACAGCTTGAACAATTTCGTTGATTAAGTGTTCTTTTTGAGTAATTGACAACTGGGTCAAACTCGAACGTTTGGAACCTTGTCCCATCTTTTCCAGCAAACCTCTTATTTCTGGTTGGAAAATAACAATCACTGCTAAGAACCCCCAGTTGACCAAGAAGTTTAAAACCATATTAAATGTTGGTAATTGAAAGAAGTCTGCGATAATTTTCGCAACAAAAACATAGATGATGCCCTTCATGATTTGCATGGTTCGTGAGTTATTACGAAACACTTTCAACAAATAATGAATCACAATCCATACAATCGCAATATCGACAATACTCCTTGATATTTTAATGAGACTATCAATCCACATAAGAAAATGAACTCCTTTACATCAGAATTATAACATGTTTAGAAGGTATATAAAATGATTTGATAGAGATGTGTTATAATGAATTTCGTTAGAAAAGGACATTTTATGAAACAAATTCAACTTAACAACAAAAACATTACTTTGGTTTTGACCGCTCATGTTTCAAAACAATCGGTGCTAGATGTTCAAGAGACCATTCAGAGAATACAACCCGATTGCATTTGTATCGAGCTTGATGATAAACGTTTAGAAAGCATTAACAACCCTAAAGACCTCTCGTCAATGAAATTAATTGATGTGATAAAAGAAAAAAAAGTAGCAATGGTTGTTGTCAACTATATTTTAGCGAACTATCAAAAGAAAATGGCGGAACACATGGATAGTGGTGTTGGTGATGAAATGCGGGAAGGAATAAAACAAGCGTCATCTTTAAATGTTTTTCTGCAACCGATTGATCGCGATATTCAAACAACTTTTAGCAGGATTTGGCATTCTCTCTCATTTTTTGAGAAAGCTAATTTAGTAGTGTCCTTTATTACAATGATGTTTGATGACCAAGAGCTCAACGAAGAAGAATTACTTCAAATGAAACAAGAAGACATTTTGAATGAAGCGCTTAAAGACATTACGAATGAATTTCCTACGGTAGCACGAATTCTTGTGACAGAACGTGATCAGTACATGGCACAAAAGATTAAAGAAGCTCCTGGTAATACAGTTGTTGCTATTATTGGGGCTGCTCATGCTAACGGGATCCTTCATCATTTACAACAATCAGACATTGCTCTAAATGATTTAGAAGTTATCCCCAAATCATCCATCTTATCAAAAACAGTCAAATACTTACTCCCCATTCTTTTGTTAGCACTCATCTTTTTTACATCTGGAATCGATAAAGTCGGTTCTTGGTTATTCATTGCGGCTGTCGCTGCAGCTATAGGGGCATTACTCATGTTTGCACATCCAATAACCGTTTTAGTGTCGTTTCTTACTGCCCCAATTTCGACATTATCTCCAATACTATCTGTCGGATGGTTTGCTGGGTTAAGTGAAGCGCATTTTAGAGCTCCCACCGTTAGTGATTTCAACTCACTGAACGATGACGCTCGTTCGATAAAAAAAGCGCTGAAGAATAATATTCTTCGAACGCTTCTAATCATGTTAGTAACTTCTTCACTGTCAGCTCTTGTAACCATATTCTTTACGGTTGACGCAATTAAGAACTTCTTCTTTTAAGAGTTATTAAATTACCACTGTTATCAATTAACCTATTTGCATGTTGTGAATAGGTTTTTTCATCGACTTCTAGTTCAAAACCAACTAACCCTAAGTATTGCCGAGAGTTTTGTCTATCCAGTCTTGGATCCCATGTATTGGCCCCGATATGATGATGGTACAACCCACTCGCAAAAAACATCGCTTGTTCACCAAACTTATACTTTAAATCGAGCTGTAAGAGGTCATGATAGAATTTATAAGTTTCATCTAGATTGAGTACACTTAAATGAATGTGCCCAATTCTCGTTTCTTTTGGAAACATTTTAGAAGAAGTAGTTACTTCTTCTAAAAGATCCTGAACATCCAGTGGCTCTGTGACACCAACTATTTGCCCATCCATTAGAATATCCCATTCTGAAACCGGTTTATCATAATAGATCTCGATTCCGTTTCCTTCAGGATCATCAAGATAGAGAGCTCCACTGTATCCATGGTCTGCTGCTCCTGTTAACCCTATTTGTCGATCAATAAAATCTTTTATTTTTTCACCCATTGCTTTTTTAGTCGGTAATAAATAAGCAATATGGTAAAGGCCTGCTTCGTTTGGGTTGCGACTTGTGACCACTTGGATGAGTTGTAATAGTATTTCACCATCAACCCCTAACAGAGATTGTTCTGTGTTTTGACTAATTATTTCTAGCCCAACTACATCGTTATAAAACGTTGTTAGCTTTTCTAAATCACTGACATTAAGTGATGCTTTTTTGATTGTAATCATGTTTTTGTGATAACCAAAACCTGTATGGTTATATTCCTTTCTATAGCCACTCAGCAGTTGATAGTTTATCATCACATTATTAAATGATTACTTTTTCCATAAATCGTGAGGGTAGAGACCTTGTTTCTTAAACTCACGAATCGCTGTTTGTACAAGTGGCTTATCTTCTTGATACGTTACTCCATACCAACGATCGTTGGATGAATAAACCTTGATACGTGCTGTCTTCTCTTTAATTAATTCAGCGACTGCCGTAGGAATAACATATTCACACTTCATTGGATTTTTATTGTATTCTCTATCTAGAAAATTTTTAAAAAGAACTTTCATTTCTTCAAAAACTTTTGGAGTAAATCCCCAATAATTCATCGAAACAATTTGGTCACCATTGATGACTTGCCAAATTCCTTCTTCTTCAATACAAACTCTTGAGTTCTGTTTTTCAATCTTTTGAACCTCAACAATTTCTTTTAAATAACCATTTTCTGTTTCACAGATTGCTCGGGTTACACTTCCATGATCAGTTAGAGTGTTTTTTAAAACATAGCCAACCATTCCGTAATGGCTGTCTTTCACTTCGGTGGACAAGAAGTTGTGCATTAATACAAAGGATGCTTTTCCATAATAATCATCTGCATTAATTACCATAAATGGATTGTCTTTGACAAGGGATTCTGTTGCTAACATTGCATGGACAGTTCCCCATGGTTTTTCGCGACCCTCAGGAACACTATATCCCTCTGGTAAATCATTCATATCTTGATAAGCATATTCAACATCAATAAAAGGACGAATTTTACTAACAAGAGATTCTTCAAATGCTTGTTCATGCTCTTTTCGAATAATTAGAATTAATTTTTTAAAACCTGCCTGAATTGCATCGTAAATCGAAAAATCAATAATACTTTCTCCATTATCTCCTACAGTATCAATTTGTTTAAGGCCACCATAGCGTGAGCCCATGCCAGCTGCTAAAATTACAAGTATTGGTGTTTTCATTAGTTTCCTCCTAATTTCACCTTCCATTATACAACAATTTAGCTTGAAGTGTGAATAGGATAGAGCCCTTCTTCGATTTGTTTGTATTTGAGTCCCGATATAAAAGAATTGATTACCTATATTAGCACTGTTATCACTTTGATCGACCCTTCTTTTCATTCTTATCATCTCATGTGTTTTTGGTTGTATGATCTATCTCTGTTGTCGTTGTGTTCATCATCCTTTTTTGATAGACTTTTTTGTCCGAATAACAAAATTATGGTTTTCAAAGAGTGAAGATGCCCAAAAAAAGAATCCCAAAGGATTCTAAATAATTGCAATTTCTTCTTTAATTTGTGATGGTCTTTCTAAAACATCTCGTTTATTAATCTCATCCAACAACATGACTACTTCTGAAGGTAGTTCTATTAAGTAATCTGGATTTTCTTTTCGTAAGGTATGTTCATCGCGAAAGCCCCAACTCACTGCAATTGCTAAAGCATTGACGTTATGAGCTGTTTGTATATCGATTTCACTGTCACCAATCATAGCTAATTGATTGGTTGATATCATCATTTCTTGTGCTACTAGCTGTAACAGCGAAGGATCGGGTTTCTTTGGTAAGTTTTCTTGTTCACCAATAACATCAACAAAAACAATTTCTTTAAAATGTTGTTTAATCAAGTTGACCCCAAATTCATGGCGCTTGTTGGTAACTACTGCTAATAAATAGCCTCGCTTTACCAACTCATTGAACATTTCTACAATTCCTTCATACGGTTTTGTTTTCATCATGTAGCGTTGACCATAGACTTCTAAAAACTCATGATAAGCTTCTTTAACAACTTGTTCATCGACATTGTCTGGTAATATCTGCTTAACAAAATTATTGATACCATTACCAAGTGCTTTTTGACAATAACCAAGCGATCGGATTGTGTAACCTCTTTTTTGAAGAACATAGTTTGCACTATCTACTAAATCGTCAATGGTATTTAAAAGCGTTCCATCCAAATCAAAAACAAGACCTTTTATATGTTTTTTCTCAAACGAACTTGATTCAATCTCTAAGGTCTGTTTGTTTTTTTTACGACTTAGTATTGTTTCTTCAACAATCAGCTGTTTGGTAAAGGTTTGGTAAATGCTAATTAAAAAAACAACAATTCCTAAAGCAACGACCCCCACTCCAACATAAGGTAAAAACTTAACCATTTCACCGAGTCCAAAACCGTTAATATCATTCAAAAGATTGGTCACATGGATCCAACCAAACCCAACAATCGCTAACATGATTCCTGTAAATAGACCATAAAAGCTAGGATTTATTCTGCGTCGTGTTTTCACTTTGTTTTTATCTGCCATAATAACCTCTTATCTCACCGATACATTTTATCATAACCTATCTCAAACGACAATTGTCACTCAAGAGATGCTAATTTCTCAATGATAATTTTATCTTCAATTAGTTTTAAGTAACGAGTTCGAATCGTTAACGTTTCTCTTATTTTACCATTAAACTCTTCGAGTACAAGTGTCCCATACCGTAACTGTGGATTATTCAGTACCCAGGTCTTCAGGTTCGAGAAGTTTGTTTGTTGGTACAACGTCCCCTGTTCTTCTAGCTTTAATAACGACAGCGTTAGAGGCTGGATAACATCGTGGCTGTTCGCATGGCACAACAAATTCAAATATCCCTTAGACACGGCTTCATCCATGGAATCAAAAATTGTTTTAATTACAATCGCATCTTTTTGATCCACAAGATTTAGATAACGTGCATCAAAATTGATAGGTTGATACTTATTTTCATGATATCGATAGACTTTACCCTTTTTAAGAAGATAAAAATCATTCCCCACTTTTTCATCATTAACAATAAAGTTTCCATCACCTAACAGCTGAATCTCAACTTCCTGTGATAACTTCAATAAATCTTCAAGCACCACTTTACCGTCTCCTGTCATAAAAGTAGAATACACTACTTTACCAAAATTCATATGAGGGAAAATGTTTACTTTCTGATAACCAAAAGCTTTCTGAACAACAAAATCTTGATATTCATCATTAGTGGGTGTTAAGACAATGTGTTCACTCATTAACATTGCTCCTGCAGAAAGCCCCATTACAATACCTTGATAGTTTTTTAATAACTTTCTAACTTTCCTATCTTTTAGAAAGTCCATAAACTGTAAAGGATTTCCACCATGAAGATAAATAAAATCTGCTTGTTCAAACGCTTGTTTAAATTCTTTCTTTGATGAGTCAGGATTCAGTGAAATCACCTTTTTTAGCTCAATCGCCATTTCTTTCAGTTGATAAACAAAGTCTTGCTCAAAGTCTTTACGAGTTGGATATTCGACCTTGCTACTTGGTACAAAGATGAGTGTCATCGGTTTATTCATTACTGCTTTGAGTTGTTGTCGAATAGTTTGTAAATAGATAGCTTGGTCTCCAAGTGAGGAGACATAAAAAGTTGTTTGCATCGGTATTCTCCTGTTTCTTTAAAAAAAGCGACCTTACGATCGCTATACTGATTTCTATTATGCCAAATTTTAAGGTAATAATCTACGGTATTGTGTAGGATACCCAGTTGACATTCTTGTTCCTGTGATACGAATTCCATCACGAGGATTCATTGCATGTAGAATTTGACCATTACCTAAATAAATACCAACGTGAGTTCCACCATAGAATGCTAAGTCGCCCGGTTGAGGATCAGAAGTTCTAACTCCGTACCCACTTTGTGAACGAGCACTGTGTGGTAAATATATCCCCAGTTGTCCATACACATATTTTGTTAATCCTGAACAGTCAAAACCACGACTTGGGCTTGCGCCTCCTAAGACATAACGATACCCGACAAATTGACGAGCAATCCCTATAGCAGTCGCTCTTGATCCAGATACTTCAGTGTTACCACTAATGACTACTGGGACAGGTTTCGCAGCAACTTTAATAGTGACTGTCTTCACTGTCTTTTGGTTCGCACTATCCACCGCTTCCACTTTTACGGTATAGGTTCCTGCGGTTGTGCGATCTACTGTACCAACGACACTGACTGCTAGGTTGCCATCAACGTCGTCACTAGCTTTGTATTGACTCTTAATATCTACTTTAGAATCGTATTTAAAATTAAGAACACTTGGTCCAGTAATGACTGGCGCTTGATCTGGAGCTACATTCACGGTAATCGTACGGCTTGATTTGTTGCCATGTTGATCACTTGCTTCAAGTGTCAGCTTTTGAGCTCCTGGAGTCGTTCGTTTGATGTCACCAATCACCGTAATTGTGACCGGTCCATCCAAGTC
>JAAYEW010000123.1 GCA_012728555.1 Erysipelothrix sp. | reverse complement strand
GTAATAAATATGCTGTAAACAATGTAGATCTTCAGATCGAAGAAGGTGAGTTTGTTTGCTTTATCGGAACATCTGGCTCAGGTAAAACTACCATGATGCGAATGATTAATCGAATGGTTAAAGAAACATCGGGTCAAATACTGATCGGTGGAAAGGATATTTCTAAATTAAACGAAGTGATTCTTCGACGGTCCATTGGATATGTCATCCAACAAATAGGTTTAATGCCACATATGACAATTTATGAAAATATCGTTATGGTTCCAAAACTGTTGAAGTGGGAAGACCAGAAAATGAGAGCTGTCGCAGAAAATTTAATGAACAAAGTTGATTTGCCACTAGATCTTTTGGATGCATATCCATCTGAATTATCCGGTGGTATGCAACAACGGATAGGAGTTATTCGTGCTTTAGCTGCTGACCAAGACATCATCTTAATGGATGAACCCTTTGGTGCTTTAGATCCAATTACTCGTGACTCTTTGCAGCAATTGATTAAAAAGTTACAAAAAGATATGAACAAGACAATTGTGTTTGTTACCCACGACATGGATGAAGCTTTAAACTTAGCAGACAAGATTGTGATTATGCATGATGCCAAAATTGTACAACAAGGTTCTCCAAAGGATATTTTAACAAATCCAATAAACGATTATGTCAAAGGGTTAATCGGAGATGAACGTCTTAGTCAAGCAATCTTTGAATATGAAAGTGTTGAAAAAATTATGATTCAACCAATAAAAGTTCACCAAAACACAACGATTCAACAAGTTGCTAATAGAATGTCTGTTACCCGGGTAGACGATATCTTGGTTGTAGATGACAATGATGTGTTGGTTGGTCGTGTTGACTTAAGAACCCTATCAGAACGTCATTTTCCACAAACACCTGTTAAACACGTGATGAAGAAAGTGACATTTGTTTTGAATGATACGACAATTCGAGATGCAATCTATTATATTCAAGATTTAGGATACAGAAACTT
The DNA here is from genome assembly GCA_012728555.1 of Erysipelothrix sp. Taxonomy (GTDB): domain Bacteria; phylum Bacillota_I; class Bacilli_A; order Erysipelotrichales; family Erysipelotrichaceae; genus DUUI01. The sequence continues at coordinate 8,278 of JAAYEW010000123.1, read as the reverse complement.
ATCGGTTGTTAATCGTGAAGGACAACTATTAGGTTTAGTGACTCGTGCAGGAATTGTTTCAACGATTTATGATGCCTATTGGAAGAATTATGAACCTGAAGTTGAACCTATTGTAACATCGGATGAATCCCTAGCAAGTGCTGCTGTAGAAGTGAGTGATAGTCTATGATTGATTTCTTCTTCTCCAATTGGCAAGATATTCTCATGTCTATCAGTGAGCATATTTTTATTTCACTACTATCCTTAGGATTAGGGGTCGTCGTTGCGGTTCCTTTAGGAATACTTGTATCTAAAAATAAGAAATTATCTCATCTTGTGATTAGCATCGCTTCAATCTTGCAAACAATCCCATCACTTGCGTTACTAGCAATGTTTGTTCCATTATTAGGAATAGGGACAGTTCCAGCTGTCGCTGCTTTATTTGTCTATAGCTTGTTACCCATTATTCGAAATACAGTATTGGGGATGGAAGGTGTTAATAAAAACACCTTAGATGCAGCAAAAGGAATGGGCCTAACGTATCATCAACTGATTAGTAAAGTCCAACTTCCACTTGCATTACCAGTGGTGATGGCTGGTATTCGCCTATCAGGAGTTTATGTCTTTGCGTGGGCATCTTTAGCAGCTTATATCGGTGCAGGAGGTTTAGGTAACTATATTTTTAATGGTCTGAATACCTTTAACTTTCCAATGATCTTGTGGGGAACCATTCCCGTTACATGCTTAGCGTTACTGTATGATTATCTAATGAGTCGTTTAGAAATAAGATGGTCTCCAAAAATGTCAAGAAAGCAGGTAAGCGAATGATAAAAAAAATGTTGATAATTCTAGTTTTATTTTTAAGTAGCTGTTCTTTACCAGGACTAGGAGGGAACACAAAAAACAATGATGTTGTTATCTCCGGTGGGGATACCGCAGAGAGAAGAATAATGGCTGAAATCTTAGTTCAAATGATTAACCATTATGACCCTACCATAAATACAAGTATTATAGATAACTTAGGAACAACCATGTTAATTGTTCAAACAATTACTCGTGAAGATGCCAATGCATCAAGCGTTATGTATACCGGAACTTCTTTAACGGGTGAACTACAACTAGAAGTTACTACCGATGTTAATCAAGCGTTTTGGAGTGTTGTCGAAGGATACAATACCCAATTTGAAGCAGTCTGGTTTCCATCATATGGATTTGGTAATACCTATGCGTTTATGGTTACAAAAGATTTTCAAGAAGAAACAGGGGTGACTTCGTTGAGTGACTTACAATCCTATGCTTCAAAGTTACGAGTCGGTGTCGATACCTCTTGGATTAGCCGTCAAGGCGATGGGTATGAAGATTTCAAACGCATCTATGGATATGATTTTAAAGAAGTGTTACCAATGTCGATTGGACTTGTTTATAGCGCAGTCGAAGCTGGTGAAATGGATGTTGTTTTAGGTTACTCAACCGATGGTAGAATTGATGCTTACGATTTAGTGTTGTTGGATGATGACAAAAAGCTATTTCCTCCGTATGATGCTAGTCCAGTTATTACCAAAAAAGTATTATCTGCTCATCCAATCTTGGAAGAAATCGTACTTAAGCTTGAAGGTACAATTGATGAGACTTTGATGCAAGCTATGAATCGCCAACACGATGAGATGCGGGTTGAGGCATCTGTCATCGCCCAAAAATTTTTGGAGATTAACAGTTATTTTGAAGATATTGAGCCAATTCCTTTACGTGAAAGAGAAGGCTATAACACAATTCTAGGAGGTCACCAATGATTCAAGAATTACTAGAATATTTTGCAGTGAATGAGAGTTATATTTTTAATCAGTTTATTCGACATTTCCTTATTTCTATCTACGGTGTGCTGTTTGCTTCAATCGTAGCGATCCCTTTAGGGTTTTACTTAACTAGACATCACAAAATGGCTGATTGGATGATCCGGATTGCTAACATTATACAGACAATTCCATCATTGGCGATGCTTTCTATTCTTATGATTGGTATGGGGCTTGGTCCCAATACCGTTGTTATGACTGTCTTCTTATACTCACTTTTACCAATACTAAAAAACACCTATGTTGGTGTTAAGAGTGTTGATAAAAATTTACTAGATGTTGCGAAAGGAATGGGAATGACAAAAAAACAAAGAATTATGAAAGTCGAATTACCACTTTCAATCGCAGTAATATTAGGTGGGATCCGAAATGCATTAGTTGTAGCTATTGGAATAACCGCAATAGGAACCTTTATAGGCGCAGGCGGGCTTGGTGATATCATCACTCGAGGAGTCAACTCAACCAATGGCGGATCGATTATTCTTGCGGGAGCACTTCCCACATCACTGATGGCAATAACAATCGATTTAATATTAAGTTATATTGAAAAAAAACTTGGGGCAGCATAAAAAAAGACGATTAATTTCGTCTTTTTTATGCTTTAATCACTTCTGGATAAATGACATCATTTGTTTCAACACTAACATTTGTCATAACGATATCGTTAAGGGGTCTATCTTGACGATTAGTCGCTGTAGTCGCTATTTTATTGACAACATCCATTCCTTCGATGACTTTTCCGAAAGCTGCGTATTGTCCATTCAAATGAGGAGAATCCTTGTGCATGATAAAGAATTGTGAACCTGCAGAGTTTGGGTTCATTGATCTTGCCATCGATAAGACACCTGCGGTGTGCTGTAGATCATTTTTAAATCCGTTAGAACTGAATTCACCTTTAATTCCATAACCTGGACCTCCCATTCCTGTTCCAGTAGGATCACCCCCTTGGAGCATAAACCCGTTAATAACGCGATGGAAGACAGTGTTAGTATAGAACCCTTGTTGAACTAAAGAAATAAAGTTATGAACTGTATTGGGTGCCACCTCTGGGTAAAGCTCAGCTTTAATAATATCTTTGTTATTTATTGTAAATGTAACGATTGGATTTTTTGCCATAGATTTTCTCCTTTATGTTTTTTAACCGTAATATCACTCATTATGATATAATAATTCGGGAAAGAAGGAAAGCATGGAACCCAAATTACTCATTCAATTAATAACCATTGTTATCACATTGCTTATTAGTATCTTTATCTATAAAAAATATAAATTGACCAAATACCAAGCAATGATTTTTATCTTGTTGTTTCTATTCTGGTCAGCAATAATTATCGTAAGAGCATACCGTAAATCGTATGCCAACAATCCAGTGGAAATCGGTGGATTAGCTTTAGGTGCAGCTGCAGCCGCAACCATTGCCAGTGGTTATGGTTTTATTTCGATATTTGCTAGATTTTTAGTCTTTTATTTCTCTGATGTTTTTAAATCAAGAAAACTATTAATTTCATTTGGATTAGTCTTAGTAGCAATTACTAGCTATTGGGTATTTGTTTCGCCTAATTACTATTCTTTGTTGATTAGCTCACTGGCTTTGGGAGTAGGGGCAAGTATGTTGTCCTTGTTCAATGTCTTTTTTGCTCAAACCTTTGAGGCTAAAGATGCTATGAAATCTGTTTCAATCTTGTCTATAGCACCTTTATTGTCGGAATTTGTGATGTCTTTGTTTCAATTTGCTTACACAGATAAATCAAATACGAACTATGGAATGTTATGGTTGTTGTCAGTAATCTTGTCTGTTATTGCTTTGATTTTTATGTTCTTTGTGAACGATAACAAACCACCAAAACAATCAATGTCAAGAGGTAAATTTAAAACCATTATTACTAATAAAAACACATGGTATTTTGGAATTGTAGGAATTTTGGTGTCACTAGTGAAGTTCGCTTTATCTGGCTCAAATACAATTACATATTTTCAAACAGATATTGTAGCAATGAATGATTTTATGGTAGCCTATTCTGATTTCTTATATGGGATTGCTCAGATGATCTTTGGTATTCTAGCAGGGCTTTATTTTGCTAGCAAGATTGGTCTGAAAAAGACATTACTGCTAGGGGTCGCTTTGTCTCTTTGTTACAATGTCGTCTTACTACTCACTACCGACCCTAACATTCTTTTCTTTACTCAAGCATTAGGAGGAATGGGGTATGGTTTAACCTATAACTCTTTGATTGGTCTAGCAATGGAAAGTGTTGACCTAGACTTAAGAGATATGAGTATGGCAATCTTTCAAACATTCTTTGCGATTGGTATTTTTTATGGCGATCGTATTTATAAAGATATTCTAAAGTTATTGGGATCAACCAAAGAATCAATGCATTACAACCAAGTGTTTATGGCAATTTTATTAATTACCATTGTTTTATATCTCATTATTCGTTTTGGAATTAAAACACAAAGAAAGGAAGAAATCATTGAAAATAATCACGCAATATAAAATTGGACAACCAATTTTAGAAAATATAGAGATTTATACGCTGTCACTTAAAGAATTAAGTTCTCATCAACCTGAAGCAATGGAAGTGAGTGAGTTACTAACTGCATTGAAAAGGATACAGTCAGCCAGTAAAAAAGGTTACCTTTTCATCAATCGCTTTCTATTTGAGCCTGAGCTTCCAAGTGCTATTGAATTAGTCAATACAGTGATAAAAGCTGGTGTTGATGGAGTGATTGTAAATGATTTTGGATGGAGGATAATACTTAACGAGTTAAGCTTTGAAAAAGAAGTAATTCTTCAAACGGATACAACAATTACGAATTCTTTAGAAGCTGCATCAATTTTGGAAGAGGGATTTGACAAAGTCGTCATTGCTCGAGAACTGACGATTGATGAAATTGTAGAAATGACTCAAGATTTAGGGAATCAACTTGTAGTTCCTATTTTTGGTCATCAAATAATGTCGACTTCGCGGCGACACTTGTTAGATGCTTATGGAGATGAAGTGAATCGTGTTTATGATTCAAATCATTTCTATGATTTGAAAGAGAGTACTCGACAAGACCCTTATTTGATCTATCAAGATGACAGTGGCACGCACATATTTGATGGAACAATTTTATGTGGTTATCATGAGTTAGAAACACTTGCGAAAAACGGTTGTGATTATGTTCTTTTAGATGGTTTGCACATCGATGCCAAGATGATTGACATGGTATCCACCTCTATTAAATCTATCTTAAATGGACAGAATGCGGATACCGAGTTTGAGAAACTACAAAACAGTTATCCCCATGAGGTTTTCAGCAATGCTTTATGGTTTAAGAAAACAAGTGATAAGAAGGTGACCAATGAATAAAATTGAATTACTAGCTCCTGCAGGCGATTTAGAACGATTGAAAACAGCAATCTTATTTGGAGCAGATGCTGTCTTTATTGGTGGTAAACAATTTTCATTGAGATCAAGAGCTTCTAACTTTGATTTAGCAACGATTCAAGAAGCAGTTAATTTTGCGCATCAACATAACAGTCGTGTCCACGTGACTGTCAATATGATTCCTCATCAAGATGATTTAGAAGGTTTAGATGAGTATTTAATAGCACTAGATGCTATTGGAGTGGATGCCATTATTGTAGCTTCAGTGTATATTTTAAAACGTGCTAAAGCTTTAACAAAAAACTTTGAAATTCATATATCGACCCAGTATTCAATCACAAATTCTAAAACGATTCAATTTTATAAAAAACTTGGCGCAGACCGAGTTGTTCTTGCTAGAGAAAATTCATTATCTGAGTTAAAACTACTTAAAGAACACAGTAGTTTACCTCTAGAAGTATTTATTCATGGTGGCATGTGCGTAAATTATTCAGGACGCTGTACCCTTAGCAATTACATGACATTGCGGGATGCAAATCGGGGTGGTTGTGCTCAATCTTGTCGCTGGAATTATGAAATTTTTGATCAAAAAACAACTATTAGTGATGAAAAAGTACTTTTTTCAATGTCTTCAAAAGATTTGAATGCAATTGATGTCTTACCTGATTTGATTAAAATGGGAATTGCGTCTTTGAAAATTGAAGGAAGAATGAAGACTGAATACTACATAGCTACGATTGTAAGTGCTTATCGCAGAGCAATCGATGATTTGTATAAAGGATCTCTAACAAGCGATGCTGTTGTATTGGCTGCAAAACGGGAATTACTCAATGCAGAAAACAGAGAAACTTTTTCTGGTTTTTACTTATCGCAACCGAATCGAAGTGGACATCTTTACGGAGTAAACGGAGCGAATGTCAATCAAAACTTTGTTGCTAAAGTTCTCAATTATGATGCAACGACAAACCTTGCGACGTTGGAAATTCGTAATCACTTTTCAAAAGGGGATCGATTAGAAGTTTTTGGACCAACTTTAAAACCGACCTCGTTTGTTTCACAGAAGATGATTAATAGTGATAACGAAATCACTCATCGATTCTTTAAACCAATGGAAGTTGTCTTACTTGAAGTTCCATTTGTTGTGAATGAGGGTGATTTTGTAAGAAAGAGTTTACTATGATTGTTGAGGGAGCAATATCAGTAAAAGCTGTTCTTGAAGCTAACAAACGAAAAATCCATCGTTTACTGATTCAAGATGGAAAGCGTAGTAAAGATGTTAGTTATATCTTGCATCTTGCTCATACTAGTAAAATTCCAATCGAGTTTGTTTCAAAAGAAGCTATCGATTCCATTGTTGTCGGAAAAACACACGGTGGAGTCTTGCTTGAGTGTGAAGGTAGAGTGTATGAAGATCTTCAACGATGTCAAGAAAACTTTGTACTATTACTTGAGGGAATAGAAGATCCTTATAATTTAGGTGGAATTATTCGTACTGCTTATGTTGCTGGATGTCAAACAATTCTCTTACCTTCTCGTGATTATGATACAATGGAGACAACCATTTTAAAAAGCAGTGCAGGTTATAGTGAACGTTTAAAGATAGTTTTAATAACTGACTATGAAAAAACGTTTAAGCACCTCAAATCATGCGGATTTTCAATAGTAAGTGCTCTTAGAAATGAAAAGTCAATTAGCATGTATGATAGTGATTTGAGCCAAAAAGTATGTATTTGTATTGGTGGAGAAAAAAGAGGACTATCAAAAGAAGTGATAGACAACAGTGATACTTTTGTTGAGATTCAATACCCCATTGCAGCTAGAAATGCATTAAGTGCATTCTCGAGTGCTAACATTTTATGTTTTGAAGTGGTACGACAACGTAGAAGAGGTCAGAAACATGAAGATTAAGTTAGTTCAAATGAATTCAGTTCAAAATCAAATAATGACAAATCTAAATTTTGTGTTGAATGAAATAGAGAACGCAAAACAAACGTGTGATGTCATTGTTTTCCCAGAGCTTTGTTTGTCTTCAACCATGGCTATGGATAATTTTGACAATCAGTTTTTTATCAATGATTTATTAGAAGCCAACCAAAAAATTGTTGAAGCAAGTTCGGGAATCCACGTTATTTGGGGAAATATTGGACAACAACAAACACTTTTACTCAATTGTGGATATGTTGCTTTTAATCAAGAAATTATTTTTCAAATCAACAAGATGTTCAGCGCAACCAGTACTCTAAATTCCATTAAACAGTACTTTGTACATACACCTCAGAAAACAGCTAACACATTTACAATAAACGATAAAATCTGTTCGCTTTTTATTAATCATGACATGAGAGTGTTTAATCACGATCATGTGGATGTGATTTTTCACTTAGACAGTCACTATTATCGTGAATACGATGATCAGCGACCTTTTTTCAATTATGAGCTACGTCAAGAACAAGCGTTGGTATCTTGTAATGGAGTCAATATAGTTAATAATGGTAAACACATAGCAATTAATGATGGTTGTAGTTTTATCATGCGAAATGGGATCCGCGAAGTCTTAAATCAAGAGTTTAAAACTGAATCAAGAGTTATTGATACAAATCATTTAGTTGATACTCCTATTAATAGAAATCGACTATTTATTGCATTAGTTTCAATGATAAAGGAAATGGATCAGCAACTCTTTTCATATCAACCAAAGTGGAATGTTGGTGTATCTGGAGGATTAGATTCAAGTGTCACAGTTGCGTTATTAAGTTATGCGCTTGGAAATGATAGAGTCATTGGAGCGAATCTTTCGACAAGACATAATTCTGAAAGAACCATAAAAAATGCAAAATGGGTTACTGAAAAACTTGGTGTTCAGTTAGTTGAAACCAGTATCGAGCACTTAGTTAAAGAAACGTTGGTATCGATGAAAGATTTTGGATACAATCAGCTCGAAGGGTTAGCTTATGAAAACATTCAAGCAAGGCTTCGGGGACATCTTTTATCAACCCTTAGTTCATTGAACAATGGTTTAGTTTCTAACAATACAAACAAGATTGAAAGTGCCTTAGGTTATGGAACCCTTTATGG
>JAAYEW010000122.1 GCA_012728555.1 Erysipelothrix sp. | reverse complement strand
TTTCACTCTATATTATAGTATAAACCCAATTTAGTCTGAAAGTGGGTTTAAGGTTTTTTTAAGTAATACAGTGTAGAATACAGATAACAAAGGAGGAATGACAATGAAAAAAACTAAAGAATTAATCTTATCAATTCTTGCGTTATTCTTAGTGATTACCACTGTTTATCTAGGAAGTGAAGTAATTAATTTAAAAAATCAAGTAGCAACCCTTCAACAATCATCCGAGGTGATGACAACACCTAATGAGAAAACCAATGAAGTTGTTCAAATGACAACGACCATTAGTAACTCGGTTTCGGAAGTTTACGATAAAGTAAAAGATGCCGTTGTCACAGTCAAAAACTATTACAACAATCAATTATTGGGTTCTGGTAGTGGAGTTATTTACAAAAAGAATGATACCAAGTTTTATGTAGTGACCAATAACCATGTCATTACCCAAGGAAATAAAGTAGAAGTGATTTTGGGAAACAATGAAATACTAGAGGCTAAAGTCTTAGGTTCAGATGTCTATGCGGATCTAGCTGTCTTAGAAGTCAGTAGCGATGTCAATGTCACCCCAATGGTACTAGGAGATTCCAGTTTAGTGAATGTCGGAGAAACGGTTTTAGCGATTGGTTCGCCTACAGGAGTCGATTTCTCAGGAAGTTTAGCAGTCGGAGTTATCTCGGGTAAAAATCGGAGCATCTCTGTGGATCTAGATAAAAATGGTACCGATGATTGGGACATGATTATGTTACAAACTGATGCAGCGATCAATCCTGGTAATTCTGGTGGGGCTTTGGTGAATATGGCTGGACAGTTGATTGGAATTAATACCATCAAGATTATTGGTAACAATGTTGAGGGCATGGGGTTTGCGAACCCTGTCAACGAAGTTGTTAATATTGTGAGTCAACTCGAAAAAGATGGAAAAGTCTCACGACCTTCGATAGGTATTGTAGGAAGATCTATGAGTGAATTAGCGTTGTATCGTAATTTTTATGGGAACTTCGTTATTCCAAATGTAGAAAAAGGTCTCTATATTCAAGAGATTGTTTCGAATGGACCTGCTCAAAAAGCTGGATTACAAGCAGGCGATGTCATCGTTAAATTTGATGGACAAGAAGTCGATCAATTTAAAGATTTCAGACAAATGTTGTATCAACACAAAAAAGGCGATACCATTTCAGTGAGTGTTTATCGCAATAACAAGACACTTGATTTTAAAGTAACGTTAGATTAAATCATATAAGTAAAAACGATTCAGAGTTCCTACTTTTTTAATTAAACCAAGTTCTTTGAGAAGAATAGTGATGATAGTTGCTTGTCTAAGTGTGATTCTAGCAGATAATGACAATTCTTTATTGGTGAAGGGATACACTAGTGTTTCTGGTAAAAATTTAAGATAATCCTGTGGATTGTTCAGTGATATAATGGTTTCAAGCGAAACAGGGAGACGATCAATTTTGGTCGCTCCTTTTTTCTTGGTAGTATCCCAACCATCTAAGGATCGCAGTTCTTCAATATGAAAGAAATAGAGGTCAATAAAAAGATTCGGATTATTTAGGTAGGGACGAATTTTATAGAGTTCTAAGAGGACATCGTAGATGCGACCTGTTTTAGGGGATTTATTTTGTTTTACAAAAGAATGGTTGGTGTTGTACCAACGAATTACTTTTTTATAAGCAATCGGATAGATGATGTGTAGCGTGTGCTCTTTCGTAAACTTTTTGATTTTAGGCCGCAGTTTATCAAAGTGTCGAGTTTGAATCTCATAAACCGTGTTGTTTATAAAAACATCTGCGATCAAAGAATCAATTAAAATTTCGTGGTTCTCTGAATCTGGGTCAATCATGTGCTTGATAGTCGCATGCAATGACTTTTCTTGAAGTAAACCGATACTAGTCGGCGTTTGTCTTCCTTGATTAATAAGTTCTAGAGCTCTTTTAAAGTTATCGTGTGGTGTCATATTTCTATTATATCTGATTTGATTGAATTGTGATAAAAAAGAATAAACTCTACGGTAATATTGTTCTTCTTGAATGTAAGCGCTAAACTTATTATAATGGTTATAAGAAAAGGAGGAAATTTTCCTATGAAAAAGATAATTAATAATCCAACTCATGTAGTCGATGAAATGATTAATGGTTTAGTCAGAGCACATGATGATTTAGTTTACAGAGTTGAAGGGACCGATGTTGTTGCAAGAAACTACGAAGGACATGATAAAGTAGGGCTAGTTTCCGGTGGAGGAAGTGGTCACGAACCTTCACACGCTGGTTTTGTTGGACAAGGGATGCTATCTGCTGCTGTTTGTGGAGCTGTTTTTACATCACCATCGGTTGATCAATGTTATGAAGGAATCAAGGTAGCTAACAAAGGAAAAGGTGTTTTTTTGGTTATTAAAAACTATACAGGGGACGTCTTGAACTTTGAAATGGCTGCTGAAATGGCTAGGGATGATGGAATTGAAGTAGCGCAAGTTATTGTTACTGATGATATTGCGGTCGAAAATTCGACATGGACTGAAGGAAAACGTGGTGTAGCAGGAACGGTCTTAATCCACAAAATTGCGGGAGCTGTTGCTGATCATGGTGGTACTTTAGAAGAAGTTCGTCAAGTTGCTGAAGCTGTTAATAAGAATTTAGCGAGTTTAGGGCTTGCGCTTCATCCAGCGACGACACCTGAGTCAGGTAAACCAGGATTTGAACTAGCTGAAAATGAAATCGAATTTGGAATTGGTATTCATGGTGAACCAGGATATCGAAGAGAAGAACTTCGTTCATCAAAAGAAATGGCGAAAGAATTCTATGACAAAATTAAAGCATACCTTCATTTAGAAGAAGGACAAAAAGTAGTTGTTTTTGTTAATGGTATGGGGGCTACACCTCTTATGGAGCAGTATGTCTTTATGAATGATGTCTTAGATTTATTTGAAGCAGATAAAGTTGAGGTTGCTAAGAAGTTGCTTGGTGATTACATGACATCCATTGATATGGCTGGTATTTCCTTAACGGTTCTTAAAGTAGACGATGATAAGTGGTTAGATTATATTAATCATCCAGTAGAAACTATTGCTTGGTAAGTTATGACTGTTAAAGAAGTTAGAGCGTGGTTTTTAGCTTGGGCAACTGTCTGTATTGATGAAAAACAGTACATTTCGGATTTAGACAATGCGATTGGTGATGGGGACCATGGTTTTAACATGGCCAAAGCTTTTAATTTTTACATTGAAAAAACACAACAGCAAGAAGCAGTTAGCTTACAGGATGAATTTAAATCCTTAGCGATGATTTTGATGTCTAAAGTAGGTGGGACAGCAGGTCCTATCTATGGTAGTGCTTTTTTGACAATGTCAAAGAGCCTTGTTGATGTCAAAGTGTTAGATGATGAACTATTTGTCAATCTGATTGAAGAAGGATTAGAAAGTATCCAACTTCGTGGAAAAGCTCAAGTTGGTGAAAAAACACTGGTCGATGTTTGGTATCCTGTTGTTTTAGCATTAAAAGAAAAGACATTAACAAAAGAACGAGTTGATGAGTTTGTGAATGCAACGATTCCTTTGTTAGCAACTAAAGGAAGAGCTTCCTATTTAGGAGAACGTTCCATTGGTCATATTGATCCTGGTTCATATTCTTCGGGGTTGATGTTTAAGACCTACTTAGAAACTAAAGGAAATGATTGATAATGGTTAGTGTCTTATTGGTTTCTCATAGTCGTCTTATTACGGATGGTTTAAAACAGATGATAGAAGAAATGACTGGGCGAAATGATTCGATTCAGATTCATTCCTGTGGAGGGAGTGATGATGGGGGAATTGGTACGGATCCAACTTTTATCTTAGAGACAATCGAAGAGTCATCAAACAGTGATGTTATTTACTTGTTTGGTGATTTGGGAAGTGGACTCTTGAGTATTGAGACAGCTCTTGATTTAATTGATGATGATCCATTAAGAGATAAGTGTCATTACATCGATGCTCCATTGGTAGAAGGCTCATTTATTGGTTCTGTACAGTGCCTGGTTGATCCAAGTGTTGAGGCTGTGCGTCGTGAGATTAGACATTATATTGATACGTTAAAAAGTTAATAGAACAAAGAAAAACTCCATCTGCTAGACAATGGAGTTTTTAAATATTATGTTTTTAAATTAAGCTAATGCTAAGATAAGTCCACCTAAGATACCGCCAATGATCGCGGCAATTACGTTACGTGAACTGTGAGCATCGAATTTAGCTCCACGTGCCATACTAGCGACGATAAGACCGACACCAGCAGCAGTTCCCATATCAACCCAAGCTCCTGATTGATAAATGAGTCCATTGCCACCATTGATTGTAGAGTAACCATGGTTTAATGCCCACATACTACCAACAATCCATAATGCTGACATGAATCCACCAAATGGTCCAAATTCATCTGTAAAGTGTCCCCACAATAAACGAATAACAAATGGGAACAAAGCAGCTCCGACAAGAGTTGTAACAATGTGTTCTAATGTCATTTTATTTGCCTCCCTTATCCTTTGCTAAATCTGCTTCAACTAAAGCAGCGACATAACCACCGATTGCAGCTCCAATGATAACGATTGCTAATGTTGGTAGTGCATCGGTAAAGTTTTGTAATCCAACATTTTGGTTGAGTAGCCCATCAAAGGTTCCTCTAAATAAACCAGTCATCCCAACGCCGAGCCCTAAGTCAACAAACGCTGAGTTTGGTCCATGATGTATTAATCCTAAATGGTGATTTAAGAACCAAGCAAATCCAATGATCACAAATGCCGATAAAACACCACCGAAAACGCCGAATGAGCTGTCCATTCCAAATCCCCAGAAAGAAAAGACAAGCATACCTGCGAACATGTAACCAATGATACTTCTCAGAAATTTCATACAGTTTTCTCCTTTTTATTCTTTTTTAAAACTAACAACACTCTAGCTGTATTATTAATTCTTTAAGCTTATGATAATGCAGTCATACAACAATGTCAATTATTACCCACCACTTTGCGGTCAAATTCACATAATTCGAATATAATTACAAACCAAAAATGTAAGTGCTAACATTTTGTTGGTATAATGACGATTTTAATACAAACCTTGTAAATTCTCTTAAATTATCATATAATGAAAACGCATACAAGAAATTAAAAAAATTATAATTGGAGGAAATACAAATGACAGATGTTATTATCATAGGATCTGGAATTGTCGGTTGTGCTCTAGCAAGAGAGCTTAAAAGATATCAAATCGATGTCTTGGTTTTAGAGCGTGCATCCGATGTTTGTGAAGGAGCTACTAAAGCAAACTCAGCGATTGTTCACTCAGGTCTAGACGCAAAAACAGGAACAAAGAAGGCACATTACAATGTGCTTGGGAACGTGATGTATAGTCAATTAAAAGAAGAATTAGGCATAAAACTGATTCGCAATGGATCCTTGAATGTGTGTTTAGAGGAAGAAGGAAGAGCGGATTTGGAAGCTCTTTATCAACAAGGTATTAACAATGGGGTTACTGATTTACGAATTCTTGAAAGAGATGAACTCTTGGCAATGGAACCAAATCTACAAGACTCTGTAGTGTGTGCATTGTACGCTCCAACAGCAGGAATTATTGATTCGTTTGAAGTGAATATTGCTTTTGCTGAAAATGCTGTTTCAAATGGTGCTCGTTTTGAGTTTGATACTGAAGTCTTAGAAGTCAAACGACTTGAAGAAGGTGGGTATCTTCTGAAGACAAATCGTGGTGATTATATGTCACGTGCGGTTATCAATGCAGCAGGGATTCACTCGGATGAGTTTAATAACATGGTGTCTGAGCACAAACTTAAGATTCATGCTCGTCGTGGGGAGTATTTCTTAATAGATAAATATGAAAAAAACTTTGTTAAATATACAATTTTCCAACAACCGACCAAAGAAGGCAAGGGTGTTTTAGTTGCTCCAACAGTATCTGATAATATTATTGTTGGTCCGAATGCTCATGAAGTTGAAAAAGATGATGTTTCGACAACTCGGGATGGACTTCTTGAAGTAGCGACTAAATCAATTAAAGCAGTTAAGAATGTTCCGCTCTATAATACAATTACTAGTTTCTCTGGGTTAAGAGCTACCGGAGAATCTGGGGATTTTGAGATTGGTGAAGTAAGTGATTCTCCATTCTTCTTTAATTGTGCTGCTATTGAGTCACCGGGTTTGACGAGTGCTCCTGCGATTGCTGTTGATTTAGCGAAAGAAGTAGCAGAAAAATTGGGTGCTGAAGCTAATCCGAATTTCAATCCGATTCGAAAACGTCCAATAATTTTGATGGAACTAACGGATGAAGAAAAGAATGAATTAATTAAGCGGGATCCTTCATATGGACGGATGGTTTGTCGATGCGAAAATATCTCAGAAGGTGAAGTAATTGCTGCGATGCGTAGGCCTCTTGGTGCTAAAAGTTTAGATGGAATTAAGCGCCGTACTCGGGCTGGTTCTGGACGTTGCCAAGCAGGTTTCTGTACACCACGTCAAATGGACTTATTGATGAGAGAACATGGGTTGTCTTTCTTTGAGTTGACTAAACGTGGAGGCAAGAGTTATTTGGTGACTAACAAAAACAAAGCGGCTTTTGTTAAGGAGGAAAACTAATGGAACTGATCAATAGAGAATGTGTCATCATTGGTGGTGGTCCTGCTGGTTTAGCGGCAGCCGTTAGTGTTTATGATGAAGGAATTCGCGATATTTTGATTATTGAAAGAGATTATCGTTTGGGTGGTATATTGAATCAATGCATTCATAATGGTTTCGGTTTGACTTACTTTAAAGAAGAATTGACTGGACCTGAGTATGCGCAACGTTTCATTGATATGATTCATGAACGGAAGATTGATTACTTATTAGACACGATGGTGCTTGAAGTTAATAAGGATAAAGTCGTTACGGCAATTAATGATAGTGATGGGTTAATGAAGATACAAGCCAAAGCAGTAATCTTTGCGATGGGATGTCGCGAAAGACCACGTGGTGCTTTAAATATTCCTGGAACCAGACCTGCGGGTGTTTATTCTGCGGGAACAGCTCAACGTTTGGTTAATATTGAAGGGGTTATGCCTGGTAAGAAAGTTGTGATTTTAGGATCTGGAGATATTGGTTTAATTATGGCTCGACGAATGACTCTTGAAGGTGCTGAAGTTCAGTGTGTGTTAGAGTTGATGCCTTATTCGGGTGGATTAAAGCGAAATATTGTTCAGTGTTTGGATGATTATGATATTCCTCTTAAGTTATCCCATACGGTTAGTTACATTCATGGTAAAGACCGGGTTGAAGGGGTTACGGTTGCGAAAGTTGATGAGAAGTTGCAACCGATTGCTGGTACTGAAGAATACATTGAATGTGATACCTTATTGTTGTCGGTTGGTTTAATTCCTGAGAATGAATTAACGCGGATAGTGAGTGATAATCTGAATCCTGTGACTAAAGGTGCATATGTCGATGAAAACTTTGAGACAGATGTTGAAGGTTTCTTCAGTTGTGGAAATGTACTGCATGTTCATGATTTAGTGGACAATGTTTCTCAAGAAGCGATTCAAGCGGGTAAATCAGCAGCGAAAGTGATTCGTAATGAATTACGTAAAGGTGAAGAGGTGTATCGATTAGAGGCTCGTGATGGAGTTCGGTATGTGATTCCTAATACGATTTCTAAAGACAATAAAGCGATGCAAACACTTCGTTTGAGAGTTTCGGATGTCTTTATGCATAGTTATCTCAGTGTATATGATGGAGATGAAAGAATTATTCATCGTCAAAAACGAATTTTTGCTCCTGGTGAAATGGAAACTGTTATTTTGACGCCGAAGGTTCTTGAGAATCTTAAGTCTGATGTCATTACCTTGTGTATTGAAAAGGAGTAGAGTATGAAAATTGAACACATGACGTGTATTGGTTGTCCTGTTGGTTGTATGTTAACAGTGACACTGAATGAAGAAACGGGTGAAATGGAAGTGACTGGAAACTTATGTCCGATTGGAGATCGGTATGGTAAACAAGAACTTCTTGATCCTAAACGAATGGTGACCTCAACGGTTGAAGTTGAGGGTGGTTATGAAGTAATCGTATCTGTTAAAACAAGTGAAAGTATACCGAAAGGATTAGTTAAGGAATGTGTTCGTTCTTTGAGTAGTCTTAAGGTGAAGGCTCCGGTAAATATTGGCGATGTGATTGTTGAAAATATTTTGGATACAGGAGTGAATATTATTGCGACTGCGAATGTCGCACCTAGATAGTATTAATGATTGGAAACAATCTTAATTATACCCATAGATAATAAAGGAGGAACAACATGGGAAAATATGTTATAGCATTAGACGCTGGTACAACGAGCAATAGAGCGATTATTTTTGATAAGAATCGTGATATCGTAGCGGTTGCTCAAAATGAGTTTACACAACACTATCCACATCCAGGATGGGTTGAACACGACGCAATGGAAATCTGGGCTACACAGTCTGGGGTTCTTAACGAAGTCGTTGCTATGGCGGGAGTTCGTGGAGAAGAAATTGATTCAATTGGTATTACGAATCAACGTGAAACAACAGTTGTGTGGGACAAAGCAACAGGGCGTCCAATTTATAATGCGATAGTTTGGCAATCACGTCAAACCGTTGACATTTGTGAAAAATTAGTTGCTGATGGTTACAAACAATATGTAAGAGAAAATACAGGTCTTGAAATTGATGCTTATTTCTCTGGAACAAAGATTCGTTGGATTCTTGATCATGTTGAAGGTGCTCAAGAAAGAGCAGAAAAAGGCGAATTGTTATTTGGTACGGTTGATACTTGGTTAATCTGGAAACTAACAGATGGACGAGTTCATGTTACTGACTATACCAACGCATCAAGAACTATGATTTATAATATTAAGAAGCTTGAGTGGGATGATCATATGCTTGCTGCTCTTAATATTCCAAAATCAATGCTTCCTGAAGTTAAGAATTCTTCTGAAGTTTATGGACATGCAATGATTAATGGTATTGAAGTACCTATTGGTGGATGTGCTGGGGACCAACAAGCAGCATTGTTTGGACAAACTGCATTCTATCCTGGTATGGCTAAGAACACTTATGGAACTGGTGCTTTCTTGTTAATGAATACTGGTGAAAAAGCTGTTGAATCGAAGAATGGTCTAGTAACTACAATTGCTGTTGGTATCAATAATAAGGTCGAATATGCTCTTGAAGGATCGATTTTCGTGGCTGGTGCTGTTAACCAATGGTTAAGAGATGAGTTAAAGATTGTTGAAACAACTCCTGATACGGAATACTTTGCTACTAAAGTGAAAGATAATGGTGGAGTTTACATCGTTCCTGCATTTGTAGGACTTGGTGCTCCTCACTGGGATGGAAATGCTCGTGGAGCTATCTTTGGTTTAACTCGTGGTGCTAATAAGAACCACATCATCCGTGCTTCTCTAGAATCAATTGCTTTCCAAACTGCTGATATTCTTAATGCAATGGAACTTGACTCTGGTGTTAAATTAGCTGCTCTTCAAGTTGATGGTGGAGCTAGTAAGAATAACTTCTTGATGCAATTCCAAGCAGACGTTCTAAACACAGTTGTACGTCGTCCTAAGAATACTGAAACCACAGCACTAGGAGCAGCAATGCTTGCGGGTCTTGCGACAGGATTCTTCCCAAACAGAGATGAACTTGCGAAGACATTTGAAATGGATAAAGAATTTACTCCTCAAATGAGTGAAGAAGAACGAACTCATTTAATGAAAAACTGGCATAAAGCAGTCAAACGTACACTTGGCTGGATGAAAGACGACGAATAATAAGTATTAAAAAAGAAATCTTCGGATTTCTTTTTTTTGTCTATGATATACTTAAAGTATCAAAGGAGTGCTTATGTCTAAAAATTTATTTTCATTCTTTAATACCACATTTCTACTTGTTTCTTTTATTATGGACACTTTAGTAAAGCTGTTTTTTAGTGATCTTAAGATATCGAATGGTTTAGTAGCGATGGGGATACTTGGAGCGTATCTTGTAGTGAATTTATACTTTTCTAGAAAATTGTTTAAAGATCCACGATCATTATTGATTGGTATTGTAATTTCCTTAGGAGTTGCACTCATTGTTGGTGCTGTTTCTTACGGGATGATTCAACTAAATTTTGAGCGATATTCTCTGGTTGTTGATTTATTAATTGCGATTGTTTTGGCAGCGATAGTTGGTAAGTATGTTATTTCTTCTCTTGAAGTAAAGTAGCTAAACCAATCACAAAAATATTGAAATGGATTAACAATAATGATACGATGAAATTGTAATCAATAGCTATCAAAGTGATAGAAAAGGGGATCCAAATGAAAGGCAAACAACTAAGAATTATTCTTTATCTTTTGCTCAGTTTTTTACTCCTCTCCAGTTGTTCGGGTAACCAACCTACTGATGGTAATAATAACCCGAAACCTGGAAATGATGACAAGGAACCTGCCGATTCACAACCTCCTTTAGAAGAAGGGTCGAATACTTTGACAATTAACTTAAATGTACTCAATCCTGAAGCTAAGAAAGATTCGTATTATGTCTATTTTGTTATACCTGGGATGAAAGAGAGTGAACCAGGCGAAGCGACACAACGAGGAAAATTTAAACCTTTTGAAACAGACGAAAATGGGCAAGTAGTGATTGATTTTGAAGAAAATAGTTGGGAACTCACAGGGTTTGTTCAAAGCACAGAAAGTACCAAACCTAATAGTCTTGAGCTCTATGTGACTACTAAGGAAGACATTTATCTGAGAAATCCTCTGAATGAACCAACGATTGTTGACTTTAATGTTAAGGAACCAGGGGAAGGAGAGTTTTTCCCAAAGATTACATTTAAACAAGCTGAGTTAAATCTTGACATCACGGATAAGTATCCAGATGGTGTTGTATCGCTGACTTTTCAAGATGCGATATTTGTCGTTAAGCTCAAATTTAAAGAACCACCAACGACATCGTTTGAAGTTTCACTCTTTGTTCCTGATGACAAAGGAGATGGTATTGGAATTGTTAGAACCGGTCGGATTAGTCGTGAATTTCAGTATTGGGATACGCCATTCTTTGCGGGGGAGATTAAAGGGGGTAAACGGGCAGTTGTTATAAAGAACTTTGATACCAATGAAACCGTGAATTATGAAGGATATCCATTGTGGTTAGAGTTTAATGAGGATGGTACGTGTAAACAAGGCGATATTGTTGAAATAGTGATGCCATAAAAAAATACAGTAGTACAATAAATAAGGAGACTGATTCAGACTTGAGTCAGTCTTTTGCTTGTTAACCAACTAAACTGTCAGATACTTTACTTCTGTATAAGAGTTAAAGTGGACGATTTATAGTTTAGATTAACGAGCCTAAATCGATTCAATAAGCCACAAAACGACGACAAGTAGTAGCATGACGAATTGTCCAATACTAAACAGTTTGTTAAAGTTGTTTATTTCGTTTTATATTGGTTTTAAGATTCAATTTGTTGTTAACTTTATTCGTACACTTCTTGACATATTGATTGATGAACATAATGGGATGTAACTTCCTTAACCATTTCATCTAGTTAATGATCTTTATGTGTTTAGCATCGAATTTAAGAATCTTATAGTAGAGTTGCTATGCTATTTTGAACTGACTCTTAAGAAGTTTTCTGAGAGGCAATGATAGTAATAATTGACTTTACACGTCAGTAATGTTTCTCCTAAACATTACATGGTGTATTATAATGATTACAGAATAACTCAGAATAGAAAAATGCTGTTCATGTCTTGTGTTCGTTTTGTGTTCGTTTTTTACTCTATCCCAAAGCGTCTTGGTGATAAAGGAAGGGTAGTGGTTTTCAACTTCAACTCCATAGTACACAAAACAACCAAAGTAGATTATAGTTTTGGGTATTCTGCATAGCAGGTCTCCAGTTATTTTGATTTAACTTGGAAATTTACATTATTAATAATAGAAACCAAAGCAAGAACACTGACTCTATTTGGTTTCTGTTGATTAGTAACCGAGCAATTTCTGCTTCTTCAATGACTTCAAGTTTGCTGTTTACTGTTGTACCCACCGATTAGTTTTCTTCAATTGCACTTTGAACTAAACCGTCCAAGGTTCTTTGGATGGGTTACACTTTAGTAGACAGAAAAGATAAGGACAGTGATTAAATATCTGTTAAACTAAAGAAAAGTGAGGTAGTAATATGCAAAGAAGAGAAAGAAGAAGCTATAGTAATGAGTTCAAGCAACAAATGGTGAATTTATATAAGAACGGAAAACCTC
>JAAYEW010000121.1 GCA_012728555.1 Erysipelothrix sp. | reverse complement strand
GTATTATAACGACCGGACAACTCCTAAAGAAGTTCCAGATAATTTAGTTGGAACCGTTGATGCGTATTATGAACAAATCATTGAAGCATTGGCGATGACAGATGATTCTTTAATGGAAAGTTACTTTGAAACTGGCGAGTTTACTCAAGATGATATTATCAAAGGATTAAATCTAGCGGTCAGAATGGGTGAAGTTATTCCGGTATACTTTGGGGCAGCAACCAAGATGACAGGGATTGAAAGATTGTTGGACTTAATTGTTGAATATTTCCCTACTTACGCAGAAAAAGGAACAGTAGAGGCTATTGACAAAAACGGTGCATCCATAACATTGAAGACTTCAGAAAATGAGACGTTATCTGCTTTTGTTTTTAAAACAATAGTGGACCCCTTTGTTGGTAGAATTTCGTACTTGAAAGTAATGTCTGGTATTTTAACAACCGATGCGAATGTAGTGAATACCAACAAAGATCAATCTGAAAAAATCTCTCAGATTTTCTCGATTCGAGGAAAACACCAAGTAGCGGTTGGCAAACTCTTTACTGGAGATATTGGTGCAGTTGTTAAGTTACAGAGCACATATACTAATGATACATTAGCTGATAAAGATCGCCCAGTATATTTCAAATCTGTTGAGTTTCCACCAGCAATGCTATCGGTAGCCATTTGGCCAAAGAGTAAGAACGACGAAGATAAATTATCATCATCGCTTCAACGGATTCTAGAAGAAGATCAATCGGCTCGTTTAGAAAACAATAGTGAAACCGGTGAGCTGATTCTTTATGGACTTGGGGATCAACACATTGATGTTATTCTGAATAAGCTAAAAATGAAATACAAAGTTGAAGTTAGTACAACTGCTCCGACAGTTCCTTATCGTGAAACGATTCAAGGAAAAGTGAAAGCTGAAGGCAAACATAAGAAACAATCCGGTGGTGCTGGCCAATATGGACACGTTTGGGTAGAGTTTGAACCAAGTGATTCGGAAGAAATGGAGTTTGAAGAAAAGATCTTTGGTGGAGCGGTACCGCGTCAATACTTCCCTGCCGTTGAACAAGGATTAAGAGAATGCATGAACAAAGGGGTACTAGCGGGATACAAAGTTGTTGGAGTTAAAACAATTCTTGTTGATGGTTCGTATCATGATGTAGACTCTAAAGAAATTGCTTTTAAAGCAGCAGCTCGTCTGGCGTATAATGCAGCGATGCCAAAAGCTAAACCAGTGATCTTAGAACCTATTGTCAAGGTTGAAGTGGTTGTTCCGGAAGACTATGTAGGAACTATCATTGGTGATTTCAATAAACGCCGTGGCATGATTCTTGGAATGGATATGTTAGCCGGAGAGAAACAACGAGTGACCGCAGAGGTTCCGATGAGCGAAATGATGACTTACGCAACTCAACTTCGTTCATTCTCACAAGGAAAAGGAAGCTATGTTCAAGAGTTTGTTCGCTATCAAAAGGCTCCAATAGAAGTTCAAGATAAAGTTATTTTAGAAGCACAACGTCGTAAAGAGGCTGAAGAATAAGATAAAAAGGAGCTGTATCGAATAAACAGTCTCAGGTATAAAAAAGTCAACAAATCTACTTTTAGATAAGTTGGCTTTTTTTATAATAGGTTATGTAGAAACAGTCACTTTGAGATTATTAACCAGTTCACACCAATCCCATAATTAACAAAGAATGATCCTGTTTAAAGAGGGAAGCAGGAATCGACTATCGAGTCCAATGTTCCATTCAAGTGGAAGGTGTTTTTAAAGAGAACAAACACTCCTGTGAGTACATTCACTTCCATCGATGAGAGATATAGAAAGTAGAATCTAAGTTTTTGTTGATAAGTAAAGGCACTGACCTCAGAAAATACCATATGAAACCAATGTTGAGGCTCAGTTATTCATCGTTACCTTGATTCATGATTTAAAGGTGTTAAAGTTGAAAATAGAGAAATTTTACGTCGATTTATTCTTTTATCTTGATAATGTGATTCGTTTCAGTTCAAACTAAAGAAAAGGAATGGTAACGATTTTTGACAACGTTGTCATTCTCTATTTAGTTATAGCCCCTTAATCTTATATCTAATGAAAATGAAACAAGATAACTCCTTGATACCTCATTTTTATTGTCTTTGAGCAATCGTTATTTTAATGAAAGCAGATTGATTTACTAAATTGTTAGAAAGAGTTGACTTTAGTTATAGTATAATATAATATTTAATTATTAGAATTCACAGAACAGAAATTTAGAAAGACAGTATAAAATATCTTGTGTAAACACCTTCAACTTTCAGGTATAGAAAAAGGAAGCTAAACTTTGTAAAATTAGATTTGCAGAAATAACATACAAAGGAGCTTCCCATGTCACATTTTAACACAAGATTACTCTCTGCTATCGACACAGGATAAAATATTGATGATATATTTTGTGCTGAAGTAGAATCTGCTGTCAATGAACTATTTAAAACTGAACTCACTGTCTTTCTTGATTACGAGAAATATGATCCTATTGGGTATAATACTGGAAATTCATGAAATGGCTACGACACTAGAACTTTAAAAACCAAATATGGTGAGATTAATGTTGATATCCCTCGAGATCGAAATGGTGAGTTTAATCAACAAACCATCCCTTCCTATAAAAGGCAAACTTCTGATTTAGAGACGACTGTCCTACAGCTTTATTCAAAAGGAATCACTACTGCTGAAATCGCTGATCTTATTGAGAAAATGTACGGTCATGCTTATACTCCAGAGACTATTTCTAATATGACCAAGATGGTAGAAGAGAACGTAACAGCCTTTCATCAAAGACCTTTGAATAAACGATATACAGTGATTTACTGTGATGCGACGTACCTCAATGTGAGAAGGGATAGCGTTTCTAAAGAAGCGTTACACATCTTACTAGGAATTACCCCTGAAGGATTTAAAGAAATCATCTTCTTTAGACTCTATCCTACTGAATCAAGTGAGAACTATAAAGAAATGTTACGAGATATTCAACAACGTGGTGTTGAGGAAGTCCTCTTGTTTGTAAGCGATGGTTTACGTGGGCTTACTGAATCGTGTTTAAGCGTCTTTCCAAAAGCTCAATACCAACCCTGTTGGGTTCACATTACTCGTAATGTACTAAGACTGGTAAGAGCGAAAGATAAAGCGGAGATTGCTAGTTCTCTAAAAGAAGTTTACCAAGCGTCACGTGGTGAAGAAACTCAATTGAGATTACAAGAGTTCATTCAAGTTTATCAACACAAATATCCAAAAGTGAAAGCACTTCTTGAAAGAACAGAGTATCTTTTCACATATTTGAGGTTTCCTAAGAACATCCAACGCTCAATTTACTCAACTAACATCGTCGAAGGATACAACAAACAACTCAAGAAACAAACAAAGAGGAAAGAACAATTTCCAAATGAAGATTCACTAGAGAGATTTGTCTGTGATCATATGATTCAGTGCAATCTTCGATTTTCAAACAGAATCCATAGAGGATTTAATGTAGTACAAGCTGAACTCAATGAACTGTTCGACCAGCAGTATCCAAAGAACTAACCTCAACACCATCTAATAAACAAAGATGCGTTTACACATAAATATTGATACTACCTTTAGAAAAGGAGGTCACAATGGATTTTGTCTAAATTAATATTGAAGATGGAATAATAACAGCTGTGAGTACTGTTTCTTATGTAAGTGACACTAAAAAATCTATAGAAAGATATTGGAAAATGAAGATGAACATAAAAAAACATAATAAAATTTAGCAATTGTTGTTTCTTTGTCTATTGCTATTGGATCTTATTTTACACCAATTAATGCAAACGAAATTAAACCATCAGCAATCGGTCATGTCGATACAAAATTGTTTGATTTAGATGTGAATGAGCATTTAGAGATAATTCCTCTTGTAGAAGATGAAAGTGTTGTCAATCTAGACTACACCACTGATAATTTTAGAGCTATTTTTACATTGAAGAATTTTTCTGTTACAAGAATTGATTATTTAGACTATAGTGATGGAAAGATTTTCAGCAAGACGTTCTTTGATTCTCAATCGATAGCACCGTTATCTTCTCAAGAGAGGATTGACCTAAAAATGATGGTACATAACATATCAGTGGAAAGCGGATGGGTTGTTAGCGAATATGTTAATCCATCGTTTGATTCAAATTTTGAAAGAGTATCATCCAGTGAACTTTCCACAGAGAGTGCAAGCTTAGTTAATCCAATGAGTTCATATTATAATGCAGTTCTATCTAGTTTCAATTTGTATGCTGGTAATAATTACTATTCTTTATTGAGAAGTACACAAGGCTATAAAGGACATACGGGAAGAGTTTACGAAACGGCAACAAACCAAGTATCTCGTTGCTGGAATCTTGATTCTATTTTTAATCCTAAAACAGCTTTAAGTGTCATCATACTTTATCTTGATTTGCCTATCCAAACGGTAAAAACTGCAATAAGCTATGTGATTGGGGTCTATGGAATCTTAGAAAGTTTATATACAAACGAAGACCAAGACTGGAATGGTACTAAATATTATCAAAAAAATGTTGAGGTTGATAGTAGATCTATTACCTGGAAATCATTTGCTGAACTCAAAACCAAAGCAATCTTACTCACTGATCCAATTAAAGGAGCTTCAACCAAGTGGACACACATTGAAAAGGTTTACTTCGACGGTCAGTCTGTATATAACGACAACACAGGACTGATTATTAAAGGAGTAGACAATTTTATCAATCTTGGATATTAATGTTTGATATAAAATAATTACTGTATGAGCTTTAAATCAACACGCTTATATCGTTAAAGAAGGAGATTTTAAACATGAAAAATATTGCCTATAAATTTATTATAAATTTTTCTTTTATAAGAGTTCCCTTTAGCTTTTTGCGAGCAAAAAAAAGTCAGGATTCAACGGAAAAAGAGTTAATTAATATGCACCGAGATTTAAATATTTTATGTGTGATGTCACTAGTCTTTTCGAGTATCCTGAGCGGATATTTGTATTGGTATTATCAATTACCATACCTTTGGTGTATCGTTTTGTTTTTTTACAATTCTCAAATTATCTCTATCGTCTACTGCTTCATCTATAGATACAACAGCATCAATTATTATGATTTTTTTATTGATAACTATTTACTGATTAAGGAAAAATTCAAACGTAATATCAACTCTACTGCATCGTGGTTTTTAACGTCTTTGTTCCCCATAAGTGTGTATAATAATATTGTGCATAGTGGAAGTCGTTGGGAGTCTTTAGTCGATATTTTCTTTTGGATATATTTATTTGTGACACTTGCACTTTATTTTATTAGATACTATTTGTTTAAGAAGTTTTTGTAAGAAGATATTAGCAATTTTTGCGTCTGAATTCTCTAGGATAATAGCAGAGGGGTAGTAACGAATAAGCAGTCTCAGGTATAAAAAAGTCAACGAATCTACTTTTAGATAAGTTGACTTTTTTTATATTAGGTTATGTAGAAACAATCATATTGAGATGATCATCAAGTTCACACCGATCCCTTTATTAACTGTGATTCGTTTCAGTTCAAACCAAAGAAAAAGCTGTAACGATTATAGATAACGTTGTCATTATCTATTTAGTTACAGCCCCTTATCTAAGCTTTAAAATTATTTAGTAAGTCCTTTTTCAAATCTTTCAGCAACATAATCCCAATTAATGACCTTAAACCATTCTGTGACATAGTCAGGACGACGGTTTTGATAGTTTAGATAATAAGCATGTTCCCAAACATCAAGTCCTAGAAGAGGGAAGAATCCTTCCATTAGAGGAGAATCTTGGTTAGCTGTAGACATAACCTTTAATTGTTTGTCTGCATTAAGTACGAGCCATGCCCATCCAGATCCAAAACGAGTTTTCGCTGCATTTGAGAATTCTTCCACAAATTTTTCATAAGATCCGAATGCATTGTCGATAGCATCTTTCAAGTCGCCTTTAAGTTCAGTAGTTCCTACAGGAGCCATTACTTTCCAGAATAGTTTATGGTTGTGTGCTCCTCCACCGTTATTAATGACTGCTTGACGGATGTCCGATGGAACATTGTTAATGTCGCGTAATAATCCACAAAGTGATTCGTATTCAAGTTCTGGATGTTTTTCTAAAGCAGCATTTAAGTTTGTTACATAGGCTTGATTGTGTTTAGTGTGATGAATCTCCATCGTTCTAGCATCAATCACTGGCTCTAAAGCATCATAAGCATAATTTAATTCAGGTAATTCAAATTTTTTCATAGTATATTTTCCTTTCCTATTAAAGACAGTATAACAATCTTATGACTCTCACTCAAACAGAATGCCCACTAACATTAAATAATTTAGTGAATTTTTCAATTAAATAGTCACAATAGAAATTAGGATCAAAGGATTGACCACAAACTCTAAAGATGATTTCATCGGTTAAATAATAACCACCATACTGATGAATATTTTCTTTTAACCATTCTTTAATAACAACAAAGTTCCCTTGTTTTAATTGTTCTTCAATATTAACTGACTCATTCAATTTATTGTAGAACTGACAAGCATATGCGCTTCCTAAAGCATAAGTTGGGAAATAACCAAACGATGCATCGGACCAATGCACATCTTGAAGAATTCCTTCAGAATTTGTTTTAGGACGAATCCCAAGAATTTTTTCGTATTCATCGGCCCATAACACATCTAAGTTATCTGTGATGTTTTCGTTAATCATCCGTTGTTCCATGTTATATCGAATAAGTATGTGAAGAGGATAGGTTAACTCATCAGCTTCTATTCGAATTAAAGATGGTTCAGAATAATTGATGCCTAAAATAAATTCATCCAAAGATACATCCGCAAGTTCTTCTTTCAAGATTTCTTGAAGTTGTGGGTAGAGATAGTACCAGAAACCATAACTACGACCAATGTTGTTTTCTAAAAAACGAGATTGAGATTCATGCAATGACATACTCATTGCGTCCGCAATCGCATATCCTTCGTACTGAGAGTCAACTTGATGGTTGTAAGTTCCATGGCCTATCTCATGAACAATTGAAAAAATATTAGAAGTGAAATCATTTTCTAGGTATTTTGTAGTGATACGTGTGTCATTAATCGAAAAAGTACTACTAAATGGGTGGGCACTTTCAGAAATGTATGAATACTCTGGATTGAAATCAAGGTAATTTCGAATAAGTTCTGTCACTTGTCGTTGTTTTTCAAGACTAACTGGTCGACTTAAAAACTCAGGTTTAACGATTTTTTTATCAACAACTTGCTTAATAAAAGGGACTAATCTTTCTTGAATAACGGTGAAGAAGGCATCAACCTTTTGTTGAGTCAATCCTTGTTCGAAATTGTCTAACATTGTTTCGTACGTATTGACAACATTGTCTTGGTAAGAAACCATTTCTTTACTAAGAGCAATGACCTTCTTGAGATGGGGCTCAAACAGAGAGTAATCGTTCTTCTCTTTTGCCTCTTGCCATGCTTCAAAGGATTCATTGGTTGCTAGTGAGAATTTTGTCGCAAGTTCTACAGGGATATTTTTGTTTTTGTTATAGCTAATTAATCGGAGTTCAATTTCTTTTTTCATTAACTCATCGAGCTCTAGTTCACTAAGTTGTAACAAGGTATTGATATAATCAGTACTAATACTTGTTTCAAAATATTGTCCATAAAGGTTAGACATCGCCTCGAAACGGTATGCTCCTCCTTTTTTAGGCGCAATTGTATTGAGGTCAAAGTTCATGGTGGTCAATGCTAAGTCTAAGGCATTTAGTTTTTTACGATAGGTATTAAACTTTTCTAGTAATTGTTGTTTTTCCATAATTTCTCCAATCTATGATAACTATTGTAAATTAAATCGCTTTAAGTTGAAAGCGTTTGTTGTATAATAACAGAGAACACAAGGAGAACTTTATGACAGAAAAATGTATAAAAGCATTAAAAATGCGTGGCGTCAGTGTCGATGATATTATCGATATTGTCTTGATGTTACAAAGCCCATATATTGATGATTTATCAAGAGAAGAGATTGAAGAAGATATTTTTGAAATCTTAGCCAAAAGAGAAGTTTACCATACGGTGATGACTGGAATAGCTATTGACATAGCGGTTGAAGAGAATAAGCTCTTTGATCAAGAGATTATGGACTCAATGCGAGGTGATTATGGGTTGTTTGGGGTCGATGAAGTCCTGGCTTATGGAATTTGTAACCTGTATGGATCAATCGCCCTAACAAATTTTGGTTATGTAGATAAAATGAAACCAGGAATCATTGGGGTTGTTAATGATGATTTAACTCGAGTAAATACATTTTTAGATGATATTATCGGTGCTATTGCGGCAAGTGCTGCTTCAAAATTAGCACATACACACAAGAAAGAAATAAAAAAGGTTGTTATGATGAAGAAAAGAGGAACAAAATAACATGAAGAAATTATTTGGAATAATGGCTATGATGTTACTTGTAATAAGTGGCTGTTCATCAGCCACAACAATTAACTATATTAAAACAACAGAAGTGATGGAAAAGATGGATAATAAAGAAGAATTTGTGTTAATTGTAGGTTCAAGTACTTGTGGAGCCTGTCTTGCTTATAAACCAATCTTAGAAGAAGTTATTAAGAATAAAGAGGCGACTATCTTCTATGTTCAATACGATACAGAAGGGATAAAAGCCGATAAATCTGTTGATGAAGCAGGAAGAGCCAATATCAACAAACTGTTTGATGAATATTTCCAAGGGAAAATTACAGGTACTCCTTCAACGGTTCATATAAAGAATGGAAAAATAGATTCTTTTGAAACAGGAATGTTGAGTTATGTCCAATTGATTGATTGGTTGGTTTCCCACAATCAACCTATTAAGCAATAATTATGAAAAGTGCTAGCGATGTTACAAAAGTATTAAAAGAGATCGGTGTTGGTTTTGGAATGACTGTACTGGTTCATCATCACCCTCTTTTAAGTGAGTTAATCGGAGGATCTGCGACCTTGGTAAATAGCCTGTTAGCGCTTGTTGGTGATGAAGGGACAGTGTGTAGTTTTGAGTTAATTAGTGATAATCGGGATCCAAGTCTCGATGACAAAATCGATTTTGAAGAACGTACTGCGATACGAAGACAACTTGAACTCTTTGACTACAAACGATACCGAGATATCTATTACAACTCTACCTTTATGGCACTCTCGAAAACACAAGGGCGACTGTTTAATAATCATCCTTATGTTGTGTTTTGTGTTAATGGTAAGTATGCTAAATACATGGTTAGACAACAACCTCTTGATTTTCCATTTGGTTTACAGAGTAGTTTTAAAGCATTGAATGAGTTGGATGGGTATATTCTTCATTTTGGTCATCAGTTTGATAATTGTCACGAGTTGAAACTTATTTATTCAATGAATGAATCACTTCAAAGTATTATCGTCAATGGTGCCGCTTGGGGTAACCAATGGACTAAGTATTTGGATTACGAAACAGACACTTCGCTTTATGAAAAGGCTGTTTCGATGTGTGAGTCAAAAAAAGAACTGATTGTCGATGGGTTGTCGATTCAGTTCTATAAATATCAAGATGTCTTAACGATGTATGAACGTTGTTTAGCGAAGAAGTTTAAAGGGTAATCTGAACGGTTGCCTTTTTTATTTCGTTCATTAAGATGGATACAAGTTGTTCTAATATTTCTTTGTCACTATCTGAAAAGCGATTTAGCACAGGGGAATCAATGTCTAGAACACCGATTAATTGGCTATCTAGAAATAGTGGTATAACGATTTCGCTGTTTGAAGCACTGTCACAAGCAATGTGGCCTTCAAATTCATGGACATTCTTGACAACAATGGTTTTTTGATCGCGAACACACTTTCCACAGACACCGTTATTTATATTAATAAGGGAACAAGCAGGATTCCCCATAAAAGGTCCTAAATGCAGTGTTTTGTCAACTAGAAAGTAAAAACCTGCCCAGTTGATTGTTGGTAATTCTTGGTAAAGAAAGCTAGCGGTATTTGAATAGATTGATAGGGCTGCCTCAGTGTTTTCTATAAGTGCTAGGTATGATTTTAAGTTCATAATAGTTCCTTTCGTGTGTTGTGATTGTATTCTATCATATTTTAGATATAATAAGGATGTGGAACAGGGGTGCGAAAGCTGAGAGTCGCTCGACGACAAACCCTTATCACCTGATCTAGATAAAACTAGCGTAGGGAGTTCAAGTATTTTTTTAATTTACCGCGCCGAAAGGTGCATTTTTTATTTATAAAGGGTCAGGTCTTCATTCACATTATATAAGGAGGAGAAAAATGAAGACAAATGTAAGAAAAATGGTTAAGATGGCAATGTATGTCGTGTTGTTTGTGGTTCTTGATTATATTTCTGCCTATTACATTCCTCGG
Organism: Erysipelothrix sp.; assembly: GCA_012728555.1. Taxonomy (GTDB): domain Bacteria; phylum Bacillota_I; class Bacilli_A; order Erysipelotrichales; family Erysipelotrichaceae; genus DUUI01. Next base: position 104 of record JAAYEW010000121.1, on the reverse strand, counting down.
ATGCCTCAAGGAGGATCATGGGGGATAGGGACGACGGTGTTAATTATTGCCGCATATGATTTAGGTGTCTTGAAGTCAATGGGGATAACGCTATTAGTGTTATT